>CAJGDA010000013.1 GCA_904501935.1 uncultured Methanobrevibacter sp.
TTGAACCAGCAACATTTGGATCTACAGTCCAACGCTCTGCCAAATTGAGCTAAGGCGGGAAAATGGGTCCGCCCGGATTTGAACCGGAGTCTCAGGCTCCCAAAGCCCAAAGGATCGACCAAGCTACCCTACGGACCCACATACTATAAAGTATGTAGATAACATACTAATAATAATATATGATATCACCTATATAAATGTTACGATAATAGTAGAAAATTTTTAAAAAAGTTATACAATTTATATAAATTAAAAGCCCCGGACGGGAATTGAACCCGCGACCACGAGATTACAAGTCTCGCGCTCTACCAGACTGAGCCACCGAGGCATAACTTAAAATTATATAACAAGATTATCTATGTAAACTCTTATTTAAATACTTTACTATGAACAATAAAAATTACACTTAAAATTTAAATAATAAAAAATTATAATTAATAATCATGATAAATAATGAGTCATATCTTTTAGAACAAATAGATGAAAATTTAAACAAAATAAGACAAAAAAATGCTTTAACACATTGTATAACAAATTCAGTGACAATTAATGATTGTGCAAATGCAGTTCTCGCAATTGGAGGTTCACCTTTCATGGCAGAAGATGCGGAAGAACTTGAAGAGGTAGTTACAATAGCAGATGTTCTTGTAATAAATATAGGAAAATTAAGTAAAAATCAAATAGAAGCTATGAAAATCAGTTGTGAAACTGCAGATAAAACTAATACACCTATTGTTCTAGATCCTGTAGGTGTAGGAGTAACTCAACTTAGAAACAAAACCACTTTAGACATAATAGAAAATTATAACATTGCCGTGATTAGAGGAAATATAAGTGAAATCAAGGCAATTGCAAAATTAGTTGGAATTCTAGATGAAAATAATACTGCAAAAGGTGTTGATGTAAATGCTGACGACATTATTACTGAAGAAAATCTAAAAGCAAATGGAGATTTGATTTGCAGTTTAGCTTCCAAATTAAATACCGTGATATTGGCAAGTGGTCCAATCGATATTTTAACAGATGGTGAAACTACAATAGCTATTGACAACGGGGATGATATGATGCCATTAATCACAGGTAGCGGATGCATGTTATCATCAATCGTTGGAAGCTGTATTGGAGGTTCAACTCCTCTAGAAGGAAGCCTTGTTGCTATTTTAGCAATGAACATTGCTGGTGAAAAAGCAAGAGCAAAAGTGGATGAAAAAGATGAAGGAACTGGTTCATTTAGAGCATATTTGATTGATTATCTCTATAAAACCAATAGTGAATCCTTAATAAACGAATCAAATATTAAGATATTATGAAAAACTTAGACTTATCCCTATATCTTGTCACTGATAAAAGTGATGATGTAGAAAAATTCTTAAATACAATTGAAGAAGCAATGAAAGGTGGGGTCACTGTTGTTCAAATTAGAGAAAAAACAGCAGAGACAATTGACTTTTATAACTTGGCATTGAAAGTCAAAGAAATTACAGCAAAATACAATGTGCCCCTAATCATTAACGATAGAGTTGATGTTGCACTCGCCATTGATGCTGATGGCGTTCATGTTGGACAATCAGACATGCCTTGTGATGTTACAAGAAGATTGATTGGTGAAGATAAAATATTAGGTGTTTCTGCAGCTACTATTGATGAAGCCAAAAAAGCTCAAAAAGATGGTGCTGATTATATCGGAAGTGGTGCAGTATTTCCAACAGCAACCAAGGATGATGCTCCTTCAATTACAAAAAAAGATTTGAAAAAAATTGTAGAATCAATAGACATTCCTGTTGTAGCCATTGGTGGAATCAACTTAAAGAATGCATGTGAGTTAACTGATACTGGAATTGCTGGACTGTCAGTTGTAAGTGCAATTATGAGCGCTGATAATCCTAAAAAAGCATCAGAAGAGCTATTAAAAATATTTAATAGCTAATTTATTTTATTTTTTTAAAAAAAAGATAAAAGTAAAAAATTATTTTTTACTATTTTTTAAAGCTTCTACGGCAGCAAGTTTTTTACCGGCCAACATGCTAATACAAGCTCCACCACCACTACTCAAGTGGCTCATTTGACCTTCCAAACCAAGTCCCGCAGTAGCGGCCGCAATATGGCCTCCACCAATGAGTGAAAATCCTTCAGAGCTCGCCATTGCATTAATCAAGTCCTCAGTACCCATTGAAAATTTAGGGTCTTCAAAAACACCTGCCGGACCGTTGGCAAATATTGTTTTAGCATCTCTGATTTCTTTTGCATATAAATCAATTGTCTTTACGCCTATATCGAAAATAGCTTCATTTGGAAGTTCTTCAATGTCAATGTCTACTCTTTCACCATCGATTTCGCAAGCGGCATCAATAGGATATTTTATCTTATCACCAAACCTTTCAATTAATTCTTTGGATTTTTCAACCATATCCTTATAACCTTTGCTGGCGATGAAATCCCTATTGACCTGACCAATGTCTGCTCCAGATGCCCATAAAACAATGTTGCCCACAATACCTGTAGTTAAAATAGCATCTGCAGTTCCATTGCTCAATACATTTTCCATAACCTCAATAGAGTCTTCAGGCTTCATTCCCCCAAGCAGGAATACGCAAGGATGTTGAACGTTGTCAAGAGCATTTTGAATAACTGTCAATTCCCTTTCCATCACACGACCTGCAGCAGAAGGAGTGTTGACAGTGAAACCAACCAAGGACGCCTGTGATCTGTGAGCTGCTGCAAATGCATCATTGACGAAATAATCAATCAATGGGGACAAGTTCTTTACAAGCAATGTTTTAGACTGTTCTTCAGGAGTTCTTGAAATTGTTTCTTCTGAAAAGAAACGTGCATTTTCAAGTAAAAGAATTTCATGAGGCTTTAAATCCTTAATAGCTTCTCGTGCAGCACTTGAAAATAAAGAATCAATATACTTTACCCTTAGATTTAAAATTTCTGAAAGGGCATCAGCATGTTGGGATAATGTTGTGAAGTCATTTTTGCCCGGACGGCTTTGATGGGCAAGAAGCACAACTTTCGCTCCCTTATTGGATAATTCCTTAATTGTTTCAGCATGCAATTTCAATCTTGTATCATCCAAAATAATACCTGATGTTGGATCTACGGGTGCATTGATATCAACCCTAACAAGCACTGTTTTATTTTCTACATCAAAATCATCAATAGTATTAAATTCAGCCATTTTCTCACTCTATAATTTACTTACCAAATCAAGCAAAGCGTCTTTAGGACTTTCTGCCTTAATGATTCCTGATGCAAGCAATACACCATCTGCACCTAAATCCATAGCAGCTTTCATATCATCACCAGTTGTGATTCCGGCACCACATAAAACTTTTATCTTTTTATTTATGGATTTTACTTCTTTAACAGTATCTTCAACAACTTCAGGTTGAGCTTGAGATACTGGAATGCCTGTACCGATAAGTTCAGGAGGTTCAACCGCAACAGCAACAGGGCCAAGAGCGGCCACCGCTTTTGAAGTTTCAATGTTGTTAGTGCATACACATGATTCAATATCATTTTCTTTACATAATTTTATAACTTCATCAATGTCTGCTAGTTTCATTCTTTGTTCGGAATGGTTAATCAAAGAACCACTAATTCCAGCATCAATCAATGTGTTAATCAAATTAGAACCAGTATGTCCTCCCGGAGCAATAGGATCAATGTGCTGTGCAAAAATAGGTAGTGAAGTTTCTTCACTGATTCTGTAAATATCTGCTGCTTGAGGAGCGGCAACCATAGTAATTCCAGACTCACTAGCAGCACTTTCCAAGTCATGTGCAAGCTCTAATGCATTCATACCACTTGATTCCAAATAAGTTTTATAGTTCAATATCACAATTGGTGTGTCCATAATAATCCCACAAATAACTCTTTTAATAATATATAGTAATACATTATTAAATAAATTTTTGATTAGAAATTCTTTTTTGGGCCAATTCTATATATTCTTTTTTGATATCATAACCAATGAAATTTCTGTTATTTTGAATAGCGGCAATTGCAGTTGTGCCGCTACCAATAAACGGGTCTAAAACAACATCACCTTCATAACTATAAAGATTTATAAGTCTGTGAGGCAGTTCAACAGGAAATGGAGCTGGGTGGCCTATTTTTTTAGCATTGACTGCAGGGAATGTCCAAATGCTTTTTGTCCATTGAATAAAATCATCGTGTTTTATTGTATCCAATTTTTCTTGAGCCTTATTTTTAGAATATGATTCCTTTGAAAAAACCAATATATATTCATGATAATCCCTAAGAACTGGGTTTGACGCAGACATCCAACTTCCCCAGGCACATGACCCTCCAGCACTGGTTGACTTGTCCCAAATAATTTCACCGCGCATCAAATAACCTAAATCCAGCATGATTTCAATTACCATTGCATGAATGGGGATGTATGGCTTTCTTCCAAGATTCGCTATGTTAATGCAAGCCCTGCCACCAGTGACTAATTTTTTATAAGTTTCATTAAAAACGGTTGTCAATAAATCCAAATATTCGTCAAGAGTCAAATCATTATCATATTCCTTTCCAACATTATATGGTGGTGACGTAATCATCAAATGAACACTATTATCTGGAATTTCATCCATATTTTCACTGGATTTGCAATAAAATTTATTTAAATTTTCTTTTATGATTTTAGACTCCTTGAATTCTATGTCTTTTGGAATTTTAATATTTTCAAATAATTTTGAGCTATAAAATTTTTTTGAACTATGGGATTCCCTTAAAACAGAGCCAAAAGATGTAGTTTGAGTTTTCCTTGTCACTTCACAACCTCTTTATGAGATTTAAAAATTTTAATCCCTTATTTTCATAAGTATCTTCCATATTAGCTATTTCAATGTATTTACCTAATGATTCTGCGTTTTCCATTCCTGAAAAGAAATTTAGATCTTTTTTAAATAATCGATTCAAATGCATTTTTAACTCTTCTGTATTGTCAAATCTGATAAAGCCCCCATTAGGAGTGGTTTTTCTAGTGTTTCCATGATTAAGAGGAAATGGATTAAGGGACCAAAATCCTTGGATAATTCCTGCACTTTTTAAATGATCTGCTTTTTTAGAAAAACCATTGGATAATGGTGCATTACCTATAACAATTATGGGTATTCTAGATGATTCAATGTTTGAAACTCTAATATCAATACATTTTCCAATAGCCTTCAGGATTGAATCTGAACGTGTGAAACTTGGTTTGCCTTGATGAGTTCTGAAATCCCCAATTTCTGTTATACTGCCCGAGTCAACATCATACTGCCAGTTCCACACAATAGACATTTTAACTTCAAATATTACTTTTACTTCATCTGCCTTTAAAACTTTTTTATCAGTTAGTG
Organism: uncultured Methanobrevibacter sp.; assembly: GCA_904501935.1. Taxonomy (GTDB): domain Archaea; phylum Methanobacteriota; class Methanobacteria; order Methanobacteriales; family Methanobacteriaceae; genus Methanocatella. The sequence goes on from CAJGDA010000013.1 coordinate 5,355, forward strand.
CAATCGCAATATCTGCCGGAGACCTTGAAGTTATTCCGAGTGACGGAATTCTAGCCTGCCGAATCACATGGAGATTTTCATCATCTATCAATGAATTAAATAAATTAAAAACCCACTCTTCAGTGAAATTACCAATCAAGGAATTTCTGGATTGCAATGTAGACTTTTGCCCCCTATACCCTTTAGGCCAATAGGCAACATATCTGCCGTCATTAGTCCTGTAAAACAGCTGATTGGTAAAAGCAACTTTTTCGCTATTTTTAAAAAATAATTTTTCTTGATTTTTATTCCATAATCTCATGATAAAAATTATAATAATTAAACATATTTAAGTTTTTAATTAAAAAATTATAATATTGTTCATCATTTAATAAATTGATTTTACCTAGTAAAAATGTATATATTAGCAGGGCTAAAAATATGAATGATTTTATGTCATTTAATAAAAGCCAAATTGAAAAATTAGAAAAAAGCGGATATAGATTTGTTGGAAAGCATGGGCATGCCGCTGTGAAAACCTGCCATTGGACCCGTCAAAGCATTGTAGATAAGGGAGTTTGTTATAAAGAAAAATTCTACGGCATTCAATCCCACAGATGCCTGCAAATGTCACCAGCTGTTCCAAATTGCCAACAGGAATGCGAATTCTGTTGGAGAGACTTAACATACACACAAACAAGCTGGGAAGATGAAGAATATGATGACCCAAAAACTATAGTCGACGAATCCATCAAAGCGCAAAATAACCTATTATGTGGTTTTTATGGAAATGGCAAAGCAAATAAAAAGAAATTGGAAGAAATTAAAAATCCGACCAATGCTGCAATATCCCTTGCTGGAGAACCTACCCTTTATCCTAAAATTGATGAATTGATTGGTGAGTTTAACAGGAGGGACTTTACTACATTTGTAGTCAGCAATGGCCAATGTGTTGACAGGCTTAGAAACCTAGAAAATGATCCCTACCAACTATACCTTTCCTTGGATGCACCTTCAAAGAAAATATTTAATGAAGTGTGCAGACCTAGAATAAGCGATGCCTGGAACAATTTAAATGAATCACTTGAAACATTAGCCAGCTTTGACTCACGTACATGCATAAGAAATACCTGTGTTCGTGGAAGAAACATGGAACAACCGGAAGAATATGCAAAATTAATAAAAAAAGCAGATCCCGACTTTGTAGAAGTCAAAGCATATATGTGTGTTGGTTCATCACGTGAAAGACTAACGCTAGACAACATGCCATTATTTGACGAAGTAAAAAGTTTTGCTCAAAAAATAGGGGAAAAATGTGGTAAAGAAATAGTGAATGAATCTGAAATCAGCCGTGTTGTTTTGCTTGAATAGCTATTTTCTTACCAATTTCAAATGCACTCTCCAAATCTTTTGGAAATTGAGTTTCCCATGTGTCTTCTTTCATCTTCATCAAAAGCATCTGAAACATATTTTGAATAGACATTGAATTGATAGGTTTCATAAACATAGAGATGTTCAGGCTTAGAAAATATTCTCTCTAAACTCATTTTAAAGTGGTCATGATATCCAATTTGATATGAAATCTCATCTTACGCATTCATGGTGCAAATGTAAGATAACGGCATCTTTTTATGTTCAACCGTTTCAGTTTTGCTGTATGCAACAAATGGAAACATGAATCTTTCCAAAAGGCATCTCATATTTCCAGTTACATCGCTAAGGTAAATCGGTGACTCCAATATAATGCCATCAGATTGCACAATTTCATCTAGAATAGGTTTTAAATCATCATTTTGAACGCATTTGCCATAATGTTTCCCATTTTTTATTTTACACAAAACAACTCTTGCAACCATGAAATGGAAAGTCATATAGATTTATCCTTTCGATTTCAGCATCGGGAAAAACTGATTTAACGCGATCCAAAGCATTATCCAAAAGTTGCGCTGTATTGCATTTAGGTCTTGGGGAAGCATTAATAGCAAAAAAACTTCATTTATTTGCCTGCAGCTTTTAACTCATTGCAGAGTTCAACTGCTTTTTTAGCTGCTTTTTCCATTGAAGTTTCATATGGAATTCCGGCGTCTTCTAAAATTTTTTGGCCTTCTTTTTCATTAGTACCAGTCAATCTGATTACAATAGGAACATCACGCTCAACATGGTCTAACGCCCTAATAACACCACGAGCAACATCATCCGCTTTGGTGATTCCACCTAAAACATTTAAGAATACAACTTTAACACGGTCATAGTTTAATACAATGCTTAAAGCTTGATTAATGATTTGTTCTGAAGCTCCACCACCAATATCCAAGAATGTTGCCGGTTCTCCACCATTAAGCTTAATCATGTCCATTGCAGTTAAAGTTAATCCTGCACCATTACCAATAACAGCAATGTCCCCATCCAATTGGACAAAGTCCACAGCCTTTTTCTTATAGTGCATTCTTTCGACTAAATCTTGATGTCTAAATAAGGAATCATTTTCAACAACCATTTTAGCATCAGCAGCAATCAATCCTGCAGGAGTTAAAACTAATGGGTTTATCTCAGCAGTATCTGCATCGTATTTAGTAAACACATTATATAATTTCCAAATAATATCTCCCATCGGTGAGATTAATTCGGATGGAACTTCCATTTTACGTGCAATTTCACGGGCTTCATAAGGTAAAAATTCAAGTAAAGGATTTGGATAGTATTTAATAATCTTTTCAGGGTTGGTTTTAGCCAAGTTTTCAATTTCAACCCCACCTTCTTTACTTGCAATGATAACAGGTCTTCTAGCACCCCTGTCAACAGACACAGTTACGAAAAATTCATGCTGGATTTCGGCTTTTTCTTCAACTAATAAATGGTTTACTTTTTCACCTTTAATTTCCATTCCTAAAATTTCTTCAGAAACTTTTAAAGCTTCACCAGGGTTATCTGCGAATTTAACACCACCGGCTTTACCTCTTCCACCAGTTAAAACTTGTGCTTTAATAACAACAGGCACGCCCATCTCTGAAGCAACAGCCATTGCCTCTTCTGGATAGTTTGCAACGTGACCTTCTAGGATTGGAATTCCTTCTTTATGAAAAATTTGTTTTGCTACACTTTCAAAAAATCTCATTTTAACACCTATTCCGCTAGAGCATATCCCGCTTCAAAAGCACTGATATTTTTCTCTTCAGTTCCTTTAGGAACACTTGCTTCAATAGCTTTAATGGCTGCTTCTTTAGATATGACTCCAGTTATTTTTGTAATAGCTCCAACCATAACAATATTAGCTACAATTTTAAGACCAATTTCATCTGTAGCTGTTTTTGTAGCGGGAGCTTCATAAACTTCAATATTATGTTCATCAATGAACTCTCTTACATCTTCAACATCAGTTGTTCCCGGATCAACAATTAAAGTTCCATTATCCTTTAAATCCACAATATATTTAATTAGAGCTTCATTAGACATTGCAACTAAAATATCGGGACTTTGAACTTTAGGATAGTCAACTTGAGTATCACTAATAACAACTTCACATTTAGAAGCTCCACCACGAGCTTCCGGACCATAAGATTGTGTTTGAACAGCTTCTTTACCATCAAAAAGACTTGCAGATTTACCTAAAATGATACCTGCAAGAATAATTCCCTGACCTCCAAATCCACAAATTCTAATTTCAGTTCTCATATTATCCACCTATAGCTCTGTTTCATATGCAGAATTGATAAGAGTTTTCTTACCGAATTTTTCCACACTAATTTTATCAATATTTTCTGTGAATTCATCTTTTTGAGCATTAGCAAATTCACCAACAACGATTTTACCTTCTAGTTCTTTTGGTCTCATCCTATCTGCAGCTGATTTGAATACAGTATTCGCTTTCATTACTGCAGCCATTGCAGTAGGAGTTTTAAGTTTATTTTTACGACCAAAATAAGTTGGACATTGGGTTGCTACTTCAATGAATGAAAATCCTGGGTTTTCCAATCCCGCCTTAATAGAAAGCACCAAATTTTCAATTTGAACGGTGGTCCATCTTGCGGAATAAGTTGCACCTGCGGCCGCAACAAGTTCTGCCAAGTTAAATGGATTATCAAGATTACCGTATGGTGCAGTTGTTCCAAAACTGCCCTTAGGAGATGTAGGGCTTATTTGACCACCAGTCATACCATAAATGTTATTATTAATACAAATTACAGTTAAATTAATGTTTCTTCTAGCAGCATGAATTAAATGATTTCCACCAATGGAAGCAGCATCACCATCACCTGTAAATACAACAACATCCAAATTTTTATTTGCTGTTTTTAAACCGGTTGCAAAGCTTAATGCTCTTCCGTGAGTAGTGTGTAGTGAATCACAATTTAAATAACCTGGAATTCTTGAAGAACATCCAATTCCAGAAACCATTGCAATATTATCAAAATCCATTTCCGCTTTTTCCATAGCTGCCAAAAATGCATTAATAATAGCCCCATTTCCACAACCTGGACAGAAAATATGAGGCAATCTGTCTTCTCTTAAATAAGGGAGAAATCTATTTTGTTTTGGCATTTTAGTTTCCTCCTATTTCATCAATTTTTTCTAATATTTCGTCAGGAGTTGGTAATAATCCACCAATAACTCCCATTAAATGAACATTTTTATCTTTGACTACACGGTCAATTTCATAATACATTTGACCCAAATTCATTTCAACAACAAGCACATCACTTGCGTTTGCTATCAATTCTTTAATTTGCTCATCTGGGAATGGCCATGGAGTATCAATCTTAATATAACCTACTTTTTTATCTGTTCTATTAACCGCTTCGACAACAGACCTTACAGGAGCACCATAAGAAAGAATGACAATGTCTGCATCTTCACAATTTTCACTTCTTACGGAGCAGATTTTATCTTTATTGTTCAATACCTTATCACAAATTCTTTGAACAAGATTATGATGGGTTTCAGGGTTGTTAGTGTCTGGATAACCCCTTTCATCGTGAGTTAACCCTGTTACATGTATATTAAAGCCATCACCAAATGCCGGCATAGGGGATGTTCCGTTTTCAATATTTTCAAATGGCAAGTATCCATCAATTTTTTCAGGTCTTTTTCTAGCAACGATTTCAATATTATCTTCTATAATGATTTTTTCTCTCATGTGACCTATAACTTCATCAGCCATGACAAAAACTGGAACTCTGAATTGTTCAGCCAAGTTAAATGCTTTAACTGTGAAATCAAAGAACTCTTGAACACTTGATGGAGATAATGCTATTGGCTCATAGTCCCCATGTGAACCCCAACGAGCTTGCATCATATCACTTTGTGAAGCCATAGTCGGTTGAGCAGTTGAAGGTGAACCTCTTTGAACATCAACTATGACCATTGGAGTTTCAGTCATAAATGCATAACCGATATTTTCTTGCATTAATGAAATACCCGGTCCTGAGGTTGCTGTCATTGATTTAGTTCCACCCCATGAAGCTCCAATAATAGCTCCGGCAGAAGCGATTTCATCTTCCATCTGGACAAATGAACCTCCAACTTTTGGTAATTCACGAGCTAAAGTTTCTGCAACTTCTGTAGATGGAGTAATTGGATATCCTGCAAAGAATCTGCAACCTGCAGCTATTGCGCCTTTGGCGCATGCTTCATTTCCTTGAATAAATAATTCTTCAGCCATTTTAACACCTACTTTTCCCCTTTTGTGAAATTAGGATTAAAGTTAATATCTTTTTCATTGTTCATCCACCAATTTTCAGGCAAATCAACAGTAATTGCTTGATCTGGACATGCGATTTCGCAAGTGCCACAATTAGTACATCTTTCCTCAAATTTAGTGAAAGGTAATTGTACTCCTTTTTTGTTAACTTCAGGAGATATTGCATATACATTCTTATAACACATAAATAAGCAAAGATGACATCCTTTACACAAATTTTCATCAATAATAATCAATTTATAATCTCCTAATAATTCTTGATAAATAAACCTAGAATGTATATTATCTATGTTAATAAACATTTAAATATCTTATTAAAAAGTATAATAAATTCAAAAATTTTAAAATTATTAAAATAAAATAATATATAATAATGAAACATTTAACTACACCAATTAGCGATGAAGACCTAACAGACCTTAAAGTTGGTGACCAAATTACAATCTCCGGAACCATATATACTGGTCGTGATGCAGCACTCCCTCAATTTGTTGAGCTGATTAAACAAGAAAAAGTCCCATTTGAAGTCAATGGAATGGTCATTATGCATACTGCTTTTAGTGAAGCGGGAATTGCACCAACAACAAGCAGTAAAGAGGAAATAGAATCAACAATTCCATTCTTAAGTGAAAATGGTGTTAAGATTCATATTGGGAAAGGAATGTTAAATGATAAAACAATTCAATCTTTAAAAGAAAATAATTCTATTTTTGTAATAACGCCACCGGTTGCAGCATTGCTTACAAATAAAGTTTTGGAAAAAAAGTGCGTTTTATTTGAAAATGAAGGCATTGAAGCCATGTTTGAATTAAAAGTAGAAAAAATTCCTGGAATTGTAGCAATCCAGGATGGAAAAAGAATTTAAGAAAAAGACTTATTCGTCTTCTTCATCATCTGATTCTTCTCTTTTTTCGAATTCATCTACGAAATTAACTTTGCTAATTTCATCGATGTTGTCCCAAATGTCCTTAGCAATTCTGAATCTTGCAAAGGTAATGTCCATGTAAGATTGTTGATCGAATTTAGCCATTTCATCTAATTTAATGTTTGCAACACCATCAACGATGTCAATTTCAGTTTTATCAATGTCAACATTAGGATTGGAGTAGTGTAACTCAATCATGCTTTTTATTTTTTCTGCTTCATCTTCGATGACTTCAGTTACTTCAACATCGTAAATTAAATCTTTTCCTGCTAATTCATGGTTGAAATCAACTTTTACTCTTCCGCCGTTTACGGTTAAGATTTTACCGTTTGCGCCTTCGGAGGTGATTCTCATACCTGGGAAAGGATTCATTCCTTGTTTTTTGAATTCTTTCATTGGCACTAATTGAATTAATTTTGGATCTCTTGGACCAAATGCATTATCTGAATCAACTTCAATGTGTTTGGTATCACCTGCTTCTAATCCTTTAATAGCTTCTTCAATAGCAGGTAATAAGTGGTTTCCTCCTACAACAATAGGAATTGCTTTGTAAGTTTTGTTTTCATCGAAAATTCCAGCTTCTTGTGCAATTTCATCATAAGTAGTATCGAATACTTCATCAGTTTCTTTAATTTTACCAGTAAAATTTACTCTTACAAAATCTCCGTTATCTATAGCCATAGTAATTACGCTCCTTAATAATTTTGATTAAATAATTTGTTAATAAATATAACATTATAAATTTTAGTTACCATCATTTATTAAAGTTTTGCTTAAATGAAAAAAATCATGAAAAATAAATGTTGCAAAATTTTATTAAAAAATTTCAATACTTTTCAAATGCTCTTGCTAAAACATATAATATTTATAATAAATATAAAATTATTCATGCAAAGAAGAGGAGCAGTCAACTTACCACTTCATGGAGGACATCCTCCGGCATGGTTATTTTCAAGAATGGTCAAGCTATCCGGAGCATTGGCTTCAGTTATTATTGAAGAGTATAGTTTATCAGAGTTTTTAAATAGAATCTCTAATCCTTATTGGTTTCAAGCATTTTCATGCGTATTAGGGTTTGACTGGCACTCATCAGGAACTACAACAACCACCCTAGGAGCATTGAAAGCATCATTAAGTCCGGAAGAACATGGAATTTATCTTACCGGCGGCAAAGGTGCAAAATCCAGGAAAACACCACAGGGAATTGAACATGCCGGAGAAGTGTTTAATTTAAAAACAAAAACAACAGAAAAGTTAATCGAGACAAGCAAATTATCTGCTAAGATTGATAACTCCTGTATTCAAGACGGATACACATTATATCAACATAACTTCTTTGTTACAGAAAAAGGAGATTGGGCTGTTGTCCAGCAGGGATTGAATACCAAAAACAAATATGCGAGAAGATACCATTGGCTGGGCAGTGAAGTTGACAAACTATTAAATGATCCCCATAGCGGAATTTCATGCGATAAGAAAACTCCAAATACTTTAAATATGTCTTCAAAAGACAGTGTGGAAGCACAAAAGATAAGTGTTGATTTGATTAACGACAATCCGAATCATTTAAGACAATATTTTAAAAGAAAAGACAATCAAACACTTTTAGAAGACTTTACATTGCCCGCCCACCATCCTGTTTTAGACATGGACATTTCCGATAAAGAATTTGAAGTTCTAACACGAGCCTGGGAAATTCAACCTGAAAATTATGAGGAATTAATTCTGCTTCAGGGAATTGGCCCTAAAAAAATAAGGGCACTGGCTTTAATTTCTGATTTGGTATATGGTGAACCTGCAAGCTGGAAAGATCCGGTGAAATACAGTTTCACACATGGGGGAAAAGACGGTTTTCCATATCCCGTTGATAGAGAAGTCTATGATAACTCAATTCAAACAATCCGAGATGCGATTGAGCAAGCCAGAATAAAAAAAGATGAAAAACTAAAAGCCATTAAAAGATTGGATGATTTCATCTCTTAACGGTTTTCATTATGAATATTTACGGTTTTACCATGAGCAGTTGGAATAACTTCAAGTATTGGATTCTCAAATACTAAATCAAACTCTTTACCATCCATTAACAAGTGTTGAAATACAGCAAGTGATGACACTTCGGAGTGAGGTTGCGTAGTAACGGACACATTCCAATCAGCAGCTTTATAAACTTTACCAGGAACTTTAGCTCCACCAACAACAATTAAAATATCAGAACCATCTTCACGGATTTCAGGAGCAATTTCATGAGCTTGAGACCCGTACATGGTTAAATGCACTACTTTTCCACCATCAGCTTTCCATTTATTAATTACACCCATATAGCTTTCAGTATACTCTATTTCAAAATTTCCACCGAATCTTGAAGCTGTATCACGTACATTTTCCATTAACTTGTTATCACGCTCGCCAGCAAGGTAAATTTTGCTTGCACCGAATGCACGAGCAGTCAGACATACATGGGTTGTAATACGAGTATCCCTTTTCAGTCTATGATCTAATCTTAAAACATTAACATTCATAATATCAACAATTGTAAAAATAATAATCTAATATTTCAAATTTGGAATATATAATAATTTGCTTGTTAAAAGATGAAGTTACCACTTATTAGTTTGGATATTGTGAATTGATTGGAGATTTAAAAAATAATGGAGGTGAAATATATGTTAAGAAATGATAAGTGATAACTCATCAAATTGTATTATAAATCACCTGATTTATAAATTAATCGCTTATTGAACTTCAATATTTAATTGTACTTGTAAAATTAGTTTAAATATAATATAAAGCTACTGTCATGAATAATAATGCAAATAACCTACCCACTTCATTACTCATTCCAAGCACATCGCCATTTGCTAGACCAAAATTGCGTCTTGCAATAAGAGCTATTATAATTCCACTAACAACTGCTCCCGCAACTCCAAAAATTCCCACCACACCACCTAATAGGCCCGCTATACAGGCAACAATTATGGTTGAAGCGAAAAAATTAGCAATATTGGTTTCACGAATGAAATAACTTCCAATTCCTGGAGTTAAAGGTATAGACAGTAATGCTGTAGTTATAAGAGAAGTTTTTGCTGCCATTTCACAGATAACAATACCAACCACGAAATTATAATCTAAAATGTTATATATCCCTGCAATAGTAAGGCTCGCTACTAAAAATAAAGTTGCAACACCCCCAGCACCTACAGAAGGATCTTTCATTATCTTGATTTTGCGTTCAGGTTCTCCATGAACCATGACCCCATCAGCCATGTCCATTACACCATCAAGGTGATTATAACCAGTAATTAACATTAAAAATGCATAAACGATAGCTGCAGTAAAAAATGAATTTAAATGCAGATATTCTAATGAGATATAACCGCAAATAGCCGCAAGAATACCAATAAATAAATGTAGGAACGGCCAACACCAAGTTAACTTAGTCATATATTCAATTGAAGTGTATACTTTGATTGGCAATATTGTTGAAAATGTCAAAAGTCCTAAAATTGACCTAATCGGGGAGAATTCCTCATCTTCAAAGTAACTATCATCTTCCATATTTACAACCCATAATCCATTTTTGATGATATCAAATTCATGTTGCTTTACTAATAAATATATAAATTATTTAATTTAAATTTATATTATAACATTGAAAAGGAATTATCATTATGACAATTATTATTGACCCACAAGGAAGTGGAATTTCAGGAAATATGTTAATAGGTGCATTTGTTGATTTAGGGGCCAATGCAGACAAATTAAAACAGGTTATGGAAAAATCCGCCAAAGATTTTGGAGGCGTGAAAGTCAGTTTCGAAAAAATAAATAAACACGGAATTGAATCGACATTTTGCAATGTTGAAATGATGGAACACAAAGCATTTATTAATTATCCAGAATTTATTGAAAAAATTAACAGTTTAGATTTGGATGAAAATGTTAAAAAAACTTCAATTAAAGTATTTGAAAGAATTGGCAAAGCCGAAAGTAAAGTACATGGAAAGAACCTTGAAACAATACACTTTCATGAAGTTGGAGCCAGTGATGCTGTTGCTGATGTGATCGGTTCTGTTTATGCTTATTATAGTTTGAATTTTGATGCTCAAAAAGTAATAGGTCTTCCGATAGCTGTCGGAGGAGGAACAGTTAAAACATCTCATGGAACATTAGCAGTTCCAGTTCCTGCAGTTGTAGAAATTTTAAATGAAGCTAAACTATTTGGTGGGCCTGTTAACAGCGAACTTGCAACACCAACCGGTTCAGCAATCTATATGGAAATCTGTGATGAAATAAAAGAATATATTCCACAAATAAAACCTAAAAAAGTAGGATATGGGGCTGGAAAAAAAGATTTTGACCATCCAAATGTATTAAGAATAATTGAAAGTGAGGATATTTGTGAAAGCGATAAAATAGATGTTATCGAAACAAATATTGACCACTTAACCGGTGAAGAAATCGGATATCTATTTGACAAACTACTCGGTAAAGGAGCATCCGACGTTTCAATTACTCCAATAATCATGAAAAAGAATAGACAAGGCAGTCTTTTAAAGGTTGTTTGTCGAAGAGAACATCGGGAAGAACTAGTCGATGCTATTTTTAAAGAAACTGGAAGTTTAGGCATAAGAATCATTCCAAATATTCACAGAGGCATTGCAAAAAGAGAATTTGAGAAAAAAACTATTGAAATAAACGGTAAAAATTACACAATAACATATAAAATCGGCTATGTCAACGGAGAGATAATCTCAAAAAGACCTGAATATGAGGATTTGAAAAGAATTGCCGAAGATAGCGGACTTGCTTTGAGAAAAGTAAAAGAGTTGATTGAATGAAAAAAGCAATTTCAGTATTATCCGGCGGTCTTGATTGCACTGTTGCAACAAGCGTTTTTAAAGATGACTTCGAAATCCATGCAATAACATTTGATTATGGTCAAAAAGCGTTTAAAAGAGAATTACGGGCTGCAAAAGAGATTTGCAGTAAAATGGGATGGGCTCATGAAGTAATTGACCTCCCATGGTTAGCAAAAATTAGCAATTCTAGTTTAAATACAGATGAAGACATTCCAGAACTTTCAGAAAGCGATTTGGACAATCTAGAAAAAAGTACAGAAAGTGCCAGCAGCGTTTGGGTTCCTGCAAGAAATATGGTTTTCACTTCAATTGCCGTTTCGTATGCTGAAAGCATTGAAGCTGAAAAGATTATTGTTGGATGGGATGCGGAAGAAGCTGCAACTTTCCCAGACAATTCCAAAGAATTTTTAGAAACATTCAATGAACTAATTAGCGTAGGATCACCAGACAATATTAAAATTGAAGCACCATTAATTGAGTTAAATAAAGAGGAAATAGTGAAATTGGGTTTGAATATTGGTGCTCCAATTGAATTAAGCTATTCCTGCTATAAAGGCAGTGAAAAGCAGTGCGGTGTTTGTGAAAGTTGCATGAGGCGGAAACGAGCATTCAAAAGCTTAGGTATGAAAGATGAAAGTGAATATGAAATCTAATCATATTCATCCAATTCCCTACTCCAATCGGAGTCATCCAAATCAATATTCTCCCTCATACACATTGTGGCATTTTCCACTGATTTGAAGGCTCTTCCAATACCCCTCTCTGATTTTTCATAATTAGCTACACGGGATTTTCTAATTCCAATGTGGCCTGCTTCTGTATATGAATCAATGTCTGCACCGATGAAAATAAATTCCCAAGCATGATTATTAATCATATTGCTGATTTGAGCTTTAGAAAATTCAATAGAAGAGTTTTCCATACCATCAGTCATTATAACAAACAAAACTTTGTTATCGATTTCCTTATCAAGAGAAGTTATTGTTTTTCCAATTGCATCTAAAAGAGCAGTTGATCCCCTAACATAATACTCTTCACGAGTTAATAAATTTACATCATTTATAGACTTTCTTTTATATAACATTTCATACTCATGGTCAAATAAGACAGTTGTTACATTAGTGTTAAACTCTTTTTGTCTTTCTTTTTCAATAAATGAGTTGAATCCACCAATTGTATCATCTTCAGAGCCATACATTGAGCCACTTCTGTCAATCAAAAATATCAAATCTAAATCCTGGTTTTGAGGTAACTTATCCATGTTTTTTCACATCCTGAAATTGAGTTATAAGTTATTTACTACTAATTTAATAGTAACTTATACACAATATATTATTAACTTGATAGTATATATAGTTTTTCATCTAAAAAAGCTATCGAAAAAAAAGCAAAATAAAAAAAGTATTCAAGGTCATTTAATAGACATGACCTTTAATATAACCCTCAAATAATTGTATTTAAAGTTTTGTACCGCAATTTGTACAGAATTTAGAATCCGCATCGATTTGAGCGCCACAATTTGTACAATAAATCACTTCACTAGAAGCGGCTGCATTAGAGTTGTTTGAGTTATCGCCAATTACCAGCTTTGAGCTGAAATCTGGATCATTTTCAATTTCAACGATTAATTGATTCATTGCAGCAATCCTTTTAGAATCAGAGGGGTGAGTTGAAAAGAAATCGTTTTCATTAGAGTTTTTTGCAGACATGGATTCCCAAAATGCCGGAATATGTCTAATATCATATCCAGCCCAATGAATTATCATCATACCTAACCTGTCCGCTTCAAGCTCCTGGTCTCTTCCCCAAGGATTTAATAAGAAGAATTGGGAACCTACACTAGCAGCATTAGTTGCAGCCCTAGTTAATGAACCGATTGCTCCCAAACCAAAAAGGTCCATTGCATAACTGCCAATCCAAGCAGCAGATGTGATGGCATTTTGAGCAGTTTGAGCACTAGCTCTTGTTCTGGAGTGATCCAATAGTGCATGAGCCATTTCGTGACCTAAAATAAATGCAATCTTTTCTTCAGTATTTGCAACTGAAAGAATGCCTGAAAACATTATAATCTTACCACCAGGCATGCAAAAAGCGTTTATTGTATCACTTGCAACTAAATGAACATCCCAATCATAATAATCCTGGATATAATCAAGCCTTCCAATTTTACTCAAATATCCTTGGACGGCATTAATTAGATTAACAGCAACATTTCTAACAATTTGACCTTGAGGAGTATTGTCCAATAGTTGGGATTTATTAACCGTAGCATAATACTCCCTATAAGATTGCTCAAGAAACTGATCGTCATTAACAATGTCAAAATGTTTTTTTCCAGTAAATGGATTTACGCCACTTCTATCATTTTTTGCCATATTTAATAATATTAAAAACATTATATTTAAATAGTGAATAACAATATCAAAAATACATTAAATTAAAAAAAATATTTAATAAGGAGAAGGGAAAATGGCATCAAGTAAAAATTATCTGGAATATATACTGGAGCAGTTATCAGAGTTAGATGATATATCATACAGGGCAATGATGGGAGAATATATCATCTATTATCATGGCAAGATTATTGGAGGTATCTACGATGACCGTTTTCTTGTAAAGCCCGTTAAAGCAGCAATTTCTATGATGCCTGATGCACATATGGAATTACCGTATGAAGGTGCAAAGGAAATGCTACTTGTGGATGATGTGGAAAATAAAGAGTTTTTAAGAGAACTTTTGGAAGCAATGTATAAAGAACTTCCAGCTCCAAAGAAAAAACGTAAATAGCCTCTGATTAAATCATAACCTTATCGAGCCTAGCTATTGAAGACTCATATTATAAAATAGTAGTTAACATTAAAATTCGAAAAAATCATTTATCTTTAAAATTTTTTGACAAATGTTTTATTTTCCCATGTTGTGAATTTGTAACCCTCTTTTTCATGCTCGATATTTTGTATCGGCACCAAAGGTATTTTACCAAGTCCTCCAGGGGAATTATATACATATGTCGGTTTACACATGCCGCTTGTTCTGCCTTCCAAATGTTTCATGATTTCTAGGCCTTTATCAATACTAACTTGAAAGTGATTAGTGCCTTTAATCTCTTTTGGATGGAACATATAATATGGAATTACACGATATTTTTGCAATTCCTCATTAGTTTTTTGGACACAATATTTATCATCATTAACATTATGCAATAACACCATCTGATTCCTAACCAGTATTCCATGATCAACTAACATGTCAATTGCCCTAACAGCCTCCGGTGTAATCTCACAAGCATGATTGAACTGTGTTGAAACCTGCACTTTGTATTTTCTAAGCAAAACTGCTAATTCCTCATCTATTCTAAATGGAAGTGTTGGGATTACTCTTGTACCAATCCTTATCACATCAACATGACTTATCTGAGATAATCTGTAAAATATTTTTTCCAATTGGTTATTGCTTAATAATAATGCATCTCCACCAGTGACCAATACTTCTCTGATTGTTTCATTATTTTCGATGAATTCTATTGATTCATCAATGCCTTCTTTAGATATATGCTTATCAAAATTACCTATTAATCTGCGACGTTGACAATGCCTACAGTACATAGGGCAAGCATTAGTAACATTGATGATTAACTTATTAGGATATCTTCTAGTGATTCTTCCTGAGGGATTTGATTGCTCTTCATTCATTGGATCTAATTGTCCCCCTTCGCACAATTCTTTAATATTTGGAAAAGATTGCATTTTTATTGGGCAATTTGGATTATCAAAATCAATTAATGAGAAATAATAGGGAGTTATTGCAAATCTATACTCTTTGCTTACCCTTTCAATATCATCATATTCTTCTTGTGTAAGATTTACATACCTTGAAATTTCATCAACAGAACTAATACGATTTTTTAATTGCCATTTTGGATTGTTCCAATCTTGTTCTGTCGCATTTAGTTCTGTTAAAATTTTATTCTTAGTATTTTCGTATAGATTTATAGAAAAATCACTAAATCCCAGTCTAACCTTTGATGTATGTTTCATATCTTCAATGGCTATTCTATCAAGCTCATTAGACCGAATCAATGATTTTTTTCTATTTATGTTTATAATATCATACCTCTTTTTTTAAAATTTTTTTGATATATATTAATTATATAATTTAACCAATATAATTCTTTTGATAAATTAAATGTATTTAAAGCAAGTACTAGTTTTTTTAGAATAACAGTTATTGCAACTTTGACAAATTGCAACACCTTCACCATTCTCCTTCCAATCAGCTAAAAAGTCAGCTTGAGCAACAAATGGTTTGGACATTGAAATAAA
>CAJGDA010000014.1 GCA_904501935.1 uncultured Methanobrevibacter sp.
AAATTCATTTGAATAATATGTGTAATCTCCATCAAAACCGGAAAGGCCAGTCAAATCAGTTTGGTAGTTTACATGGTAATCATTGTCATTTTCAAATATGTATGCTATTGCAGCAGCTTGAGGGATAATTGCATAAAAATCTTTAGCTAAAAATGAAGGATTGTAATAAGACAACCACATATAACCTCCTTCACCCATAGATGTGCCTTCAAATTCTCTTAATGTTGGACTTTCAGAATCTTTTATTAACCAAGCACCATCCCCTTTAGGAAGAACATCACCCATAATGGCATCACTTCCCCTAAAGTTTTCAGCAGAATAGTTATCGTCCCATCCGATTAGAGCAACAAAATGGCCTGGCTGAAGTTCATCATCAGTGAAATCTGTCATACTATAATCAAAAGCCATAACGCTGAATTGAATTGATACAGCGCCGTAATTAAATATGGCTTGCTTAACCAGATCTATTGTATCGTTTCTTCCGCCAAATATGATCATTGCGTCTTGTAGATGTATCCTGTTTTCAGTTTGTGCAACACTTGAAAACATTCCTCTTTCATCATAAGGATCATCTTGAGCGGTTATGACACCATACCAACTTAATGCATAGCCTAAACCACTATAAGCAAATCCAGTAATATTGTTTCTGGTATCTCCTTCACTGTAATATTTTAATTGGAGGTTTTGGATATTGTCATCAGAGATATTGTATAAGACTCCTGTTGCTTTCAGAAGTGAACCTTCCAATGCGCCTGCTGTAGCAAATGCCCAACAAGCCAAATTGTCGCCCTGATATTTAAGTGGGCTTGCCCATCCCCAGTCACGGGCATCAAACCTTGCAGGCAATGTATCTGCAACTATTGAACTTTTGGTCAGATTAAGTTTTATTCCATTATTTTCAACAGAGACTATGTAATCGGTATTGTTCAATAAGAATAAATCAGTGGAAATGATATCTTTTATAATGGAGTCATCGTTTGCGAAGTTTGCATAAATAGCTATTCCGCCATTGTTAAAGGTTGAATTATTGATATTTACGGTAACATCGTTTGCATAAATAACGCTTTCCTTACCTGAAGATGAAGTAGTTACTGTATTATCTATGAAATTGGATTTATCAATGACTAGTTTTCCTTTATCAAAATAAATTGCTCCTGCATTTGATTTGGCGCTATTATTTATTATATTGCAGTTGGTAAGGGTTAAATTAGCCCAGGAAGTATAAATTGCTCCGCCAAGATAATTGGCTTGGGAATTTGTAAAATTAGAGTTTGAAATATCTAAAATTCCCCCTTGGTCTGCTATAATTCCACCATAACCTGAAGAAATGTCTGAAAAATCACAATTAGAAATATGCAAAGTGGTTGTCGTGCTGTCAGTTCCTGAATCAAAGTCAAAGTAAATTGCACCACCATTATGAATTGATGAAACATTCATAAATTCGCAATTCTCAATGACCCAATCTTTAAATGGTCGTATCCCAGCACTTGGATTTGTTGAATCCATAGGAACGGTGAATAATTTTCCAAGAATCGCACCTCCAGTTAAATCAGCGTGCAGATTTCTAAATGTTGAATTTTTAATGTACAAATAATCTCCTTTGAAATTCATTGCTCCCCCATATCTTGAGCTTAAATTTTCAAATTTTGAATTTTCTATAACCAGTTCGTTCCTATTAACAACAATAGGGGATTCGCTATTCCAACTGTTATAGAAATTTGAATTATAAATTGCCACATCAGAATATTGTGCAAATATAAGGGTTGAATTAATATTTGAATCAAAATTACAATGATTTAAAGTTAAATCACTATCAGAATCTATTGAAACAATTCCTTTAAACTCTGAATTTTTCTCAAAATTGTTAGTGAAATTAACATTATTTAAAGTGAGTTTACCCGAAACTAATAGTGCCTGATTACAATTTATAAAAGTTAAATCGTTAATAGTGATATTTGCATTTTCGTTAACGAAAATAAATCCTTTTGCCTGGTTAGAACCGTCAATTATGTGATTATTACCATTTATTACTAGATTAGTTTGATTGAATGACAAATCCATTTTGTTATCGTTTTCATTATACTTATAATTATTTTCTATATCAAAGGAATCTGTACAACTTTTTATATCTTCATAAAAATTATCATAGGATTTATCAGTTACTTTCAGTTTTTCATTTGAAATAGGATCTTGATTTAAAGTTGTCTCTGTATGATTATCACTTGCCGAAACTGCCGTGATGCTGAATAAAATGCATATGATAAGGATAAATACAAGCCATTTTGATTTTAAATTCATTTTTACGCCTCTATGATTTTGATGTTCTTAACTTTTTATATCCCAATGCAATCAGGGTAGCTAAGATAATTATGAATATTGAAAAAATGGAAGCCGTTAAATCATTAAACACTATACCCCTGGAGTGATAATCGATGATTAGTAGGGGTATTAGGAACCACTGTGCAATATAAATTGCGTTAATGTTGCTGCTTAATGTTGTAAATACTTTAATAATTGAATCTGGCATGTGCTTGGACATCCAATAGCATAGTCCGATTACAGCATGACAGTTAATTATGCAGAACAGCGCATCTAAAGTGTTTATGAAGTAGTAAAAGTGGACATCTTTTGATAGAACGCCTTCCCAGAGGACTGAGGATACAACAAAGTAAATTAAAACTACAATCAGCAATCTTGGCCAGAATTTAAAGAACTCATTTTTATCCTTGGCCCTTATAAAGTACTGTCCCCAAACATATCCTGCAACTGGGAAAATAAACCAATTAAATAGTGGGAAAGCTGTAAATCCGCCGGCACTTCCAATGAAGTGGGCGAAGAATAAGTTTATATAAGGAGAGCCAAAATCGATACCTCTTAGCAGGCTTCCCAGTATAGACATTACAAATGCAATCACAATTAACTGTTTATTTGAAATTTCGAATTTTTTTAGGATTCCCATCAAGATAAATGACAAACCGGCGAATGCTAAGATATCAATACAAAAGAGCAATAATCCTCCGGCAATAGGGAAAGGAGTCCCATTTCCTAAAACTGATTGGGCAACAAAATGAGGAAGAATGTACTCAAATACATTCACTAAAAGACCTAAAAGAAATAGATTCACACCTCTTTTTATCATAACGTCCCATTGACTATGCCTGGAATATACAATCCCGACACCCATACAAAACATAAAAATAACCGCAGCATAAGGCCTTCCTAAAAGATTCATTAAGATAAAATTTAAATTAGGATCAAAAGATGATTTGAAAGCGCTAGCCACATAAAATGTATGAAGAAAAATCATGAAGATGATAGATAATCCTTTGGCAATGTCCAGTTCAACTTGACGACCTGTGTTAACTTTTTCATCTGATAATAATTTTGAATCATTCATGTTTTAAGGTATGTTTTAACTAATATATAATAGTTAAACAAAAATGTATTAAAAATTATCTATTTTGAACAATATTTCTGAACTAAATGAAAATATTCGATGTAATGTCCATCCCTATTGAACTTTTTTTTAATTTTTGTGTATTAGACTCAGACATGCTATAAAATCAATATTTCAACATTAATGTTGCGGTTTAGCTTTTCAAAACTTACATTTAACATACTTTCATAAGCTTGTGAGGGTAAAAGTGTAAGATAATTCAGCATATATATTTTCTATTGTATATTGCACTTATCCTAAAATTAATCTATTGTAGATTTTCATGTTTGATAAAATTCACATATTTTTTAAATTGCGATGTCCGCTTTTAATTAATAATGGGATAGTTATTCAATTATTATTTAAAGTTTGTGTCTTTCCACTGCTGTCTTTTAACTCTACGGTTATTATATATTCAAAGTTCCTAGGGGATCCTGCATATCCTTCCCAATCAGTGGGGATTTTTATTAGAGCGATATATAATTTTTGAAGTCAATTTGTTCAAATATTATTTTATTGCTTGAAAATTCTGAAGCAAGTTTTGTTTGTGTATTTTAAAAAAAGAAATGGAAAAGGCAGTTTCAGATCATGCCTGTTACAGTCAAGGTCAAATGCGCAATTGTTGCAGAACACAGGTAAGTTCCTGAAATTACAATCACGGAAACGATGACTCCTTTCCAACCGATTCTTTTAAATTCGTTCCAATCCTTACCGATTGCAATACCGACATAAGCCAGGAATGCTGTACAGATTGTAGTTAGCTCAACCTGAGAAACATAGCGGGCTACAAAATCGGCAGTCGGAAAGCCTGGAATGGACACAATCAGACCGATTATACTTATAAAAATGATTGATTGGATATGGACCGGACAGACCCTTTCAAGAGCCATACCTGTAATTGTGATGAGTGAGATAATGGCCATTCCAATGATTGAATCCACTATTGAAGTATGATATCCTATGACATTTCCTATGGCTACAATAAGTGAAAATGCAAAAAGCAATGCGCCCCATCTTTTGAGCTTGCCTATACTTAATCCGTCTGAAGAGTCATCATCTTCATCATTTATTTTATCAAGAGCCTGATCATCATCAATATGGGCATCGCCTTTACCTATAATTGGAGATAGCCATGCATACAGTTTTTCAGCAATAGGCAGGGAAATGAACATGCACATGTAGATGCCTAAACAGAATGAAAGAATGTTACTGCATCCTGCAAAAGCTTCAATTTGGGTAGCCATAGCCGGGTGCATATGAACCAATGGAACCAATGCTGCAGCATTCATGCTTGCACTTCCTATACCTGATGCCATTGCATAGGCATAGGGATGCAGCGGTATGAGTGAAACGCTTATGCTTGACAGGAAGCTGATGTAGGGAGTACCAATCATTGATCCTATGACGAAAATGGCCAAAACTCCTCGTGCCTCTGGAGAGTTGAAACCGTATCGGTCAATGATGACTCCCAGGTTAGGCTCACGGCAAATGGAACTTGCCATACCGATTACTTCTCTTCTGAAACCTAAAAGCAAAGCGACAGGCAATGCTATGAGGGTACCTAAATCACCAAATAGCTGCAGAACCAACGCAGGGCCTACCTTAAAAATAATTTCAATGGATTGGCCGCTTGAAATGGCTAATTTGGCAATTAAAACGCCAATAATCAAAACCATAACCCCTTCAGCCACTTTGGATTGCTCAGGCCCTATATATTTAAAAGGTTTTGCCAGATAAAGGGTCAATCCCATAACTAATGAATATATCAATGGCAGCAATAAAAAACTGATTGTGTCGGTTATTTTAATCTCTATGACTCCAATGGTCATTGAAATAATAACCAGAATTAATATAATTAAATGTAAATTGTATTCTTTCCATGGTGGGCTCCTTTTTATTGCCCTGTCCGCTCTTTTCCTATATCTGTACTTTTTATTCCTAGGATGTTTATGTATGTGTTGTTCATGTTTGTGTTTTTTATATCTGTGTTTACGTTTGTGTTGCGAACTCTTCTTAGAAATAAAATTCCCCCTGGAAAGAGTGATATTTAATTTTTAGAAAAACAAATGATATTTTCACACAAAAAATTAAAGTTTGGCATAAGATTTTTAACAGTAATTTTTATTTTTGCTCATCTAAACAATTGATTTTTTATAAAAAAATATTTATAAATCTTTTTATTTTTTTTATTTAAATGATGTTTTATAAAGGAATAATTTAAATAATTTCATGGACATAACTTAATTCAAATTTAGGGGATTTAATAATGCTTGAAAAAGATGAAAAGGAAACACTGAATGAATTAAGAGAAATACAGAAAAATAAGGAAAGTTGGAAATGCAATATTGATGATGTTGCGGAAAAACTAAATGAAGGCTATTCTGTTAATGTTAAGGCAAAGGCATTATGGATTCTCGGTGAAATGGGATTAAGATATCCTCAACAAGTGGATGTGCATGTTGAACGAATTGCGGGATATCTGGAAAGCGATTATCCGAAGCTACGGGAAAGATCAATCAACGCATTGGGAAGGATTGGAAGAGCAGACAAAGAGCTGATAATTCCATATTTTAACAAACTTATGAAAACAAGAAAAGATGAAATGGGAAATGTCAGGCTGGCATTTGTATGGGCCTGTGAAAATATAGCAACAAATGCTCCGGAGCTTTTTTGTGAAAAATTGGACATTTATTATGATATGATTGGGGACTCAAACGAAAAGGTTCGAATAGAATCGCCTGAAATGTTTAGAGTAGTTGGAAAAAGAAAACCCCTGTGCGTTAAACCTTACATTGAGAAATTACAGTGGGTCGCACAAAATGATAAAAACAGGGTAGTTCGCATTCATTGTGCAGGTGCAGTCAGAATTACGGAAAATGCTTTATCAAAATACTGTGTTGAGTAGTTCAAATAAATCAATTGCTGATAATATCTTTGATTACTTCACCCGAAATTATCAATCCTGCAACGGACGGTACAAAAGAGATGCTACCCTTCACCTTAAATTTCCTGTCCCGATTTATATCACAGTCATTGGTGTTTATCGGATGTTCTTTTGAATAGACTACTTTCAATTTTTTTATATTCCTCTTTCTTAAATCTTTTTTCATTATTCTGGCAAGAGGGCATACTGATGTCTCATAAATGTCGGCTACTTCAAACATTGTCGGGTCTAATTTGTTCCCGGTTCCCATTGATGAGATAACCGGAACGTCAATCTCATCGCAATTGCAGACAATTGCAATCTTGGCCATTATCGTATCCACACAGTCGACGACATATGTCAGGTCTTCGGTAATGATATCGCTTTGTGAATCAGCCATATAAAATTCCTTATAGACTTCGACATTAGCATTCGGATTGATTTTTAGGATTCTTTCCTTCATCAAATCGACTTTATTTTCACCGATAGTATCCACTGTCGCAATCAATTGTCTGTTGATATTGCTTTCATCTATCTTGTCATGGTCCACTAAAATAAAGTTGCCTATTCCACCTCTGGCAAGTCCTTCACAGACAAAGGAACCAACACCACCAAGGCCAAAAACGGCAACTTTAGCGTCATTCAATTTTTTCATTCCGTCATTTCCAATCAACATTTCTGTTCTTGAAAAATTCTCATCCATATCCATTCACCAAAAAATTTAATGTAGTTTAATTAATTATATACTAATTGAAACAATAAAAACTTATGCAAAAAGAATTTTTATAATAAATGAGGATTTTTCATGATAATAGATACACATTGCCACATTTACAATAGTGAAATGGAAAATGCAGATGAAATAATAAAAGAGGCTGCAAAAAATGATATACATATGATATTGAATGGCACGGATCCTTTAAGCAATAAGGAAATATTGGAATTGTCAAGCAAACATGAAAATGTCCATGCTGCTTTGGGATATTTTCATTCTTTTGCAGATGAAATAACTGATGATGACATTTCTCTATTGGATAAGCAGCTTAGCAATGATAATGTAGTTGCAGTGGGTGAGATAGGCCTTGACTATTACCATACAAAAGACAATAAGGATAAACAGAAGGAATTGTTTGAAAAGATGTTAAATCTTGCACAAAAGCATAATATGCCTGTAATAGTGCATTCCAGAAAATCAATGCAGGATACCCTTGACATATTAAAGAAACATGATTTGGTGGGGTCCATGCATTGCTATCAGGGATCAGCCGAAATGGCACAGGAATTTATTAAATTGGGCTTCTATATAGGAATAGCCGGACCGATTACCCACACTAACAATAAAAAAATAAGAAAAATGGTAAAATCTATAGATATTAGTCATATGCTTGTAGAAACAGATTCGCCGTATTTGACTCCGGAAGAAAAAAGGGGAGAAAAGAATACATCACTAAACTTAAAGTATATAATAGGGAAAATAGCAGAAGAATTGGATATGGAAGAAGATAAAGTTATAGAAATAACTACGGAAAATGCAAGAACTTTGTTCAAAAATATAGGTTTTGAATGAGTTTCAAAGATTTTATAATTTCTGCAAAATTACTTTTTTTATAGTTTCCGTGGTGATGATTTATTATTATATAAATAGTTATTTTGTTTTAAAACGAACAGTTCGTATTTTTTTCTTTTTTATTTATTCAAAACTGTTCATAATTTTTTCAAAATATTATTGATTTGAACAATTTTTAATTTATAGATATATTTATTAACTAATTAATATCAATCATAGTATATAGGATGGGGATTTTAATGAGTGAACAAAAACCAATACAGATTTTTTCTAACATGAATGACAACATCGGAGTGAACGTTGTTAAAAGTCCAGTAAAACTTACAATTCTAGAAATGCTTAGGGATAGGGATATGGAGTTTGATGAAATTGTTAGCAATACTGGAAAATCAAAATCAACTGTTTCTGTACATTTAAAAAGTTTAAGGGAAAAGGGTATTATTTCATATAGACTCCATCCAGTCGACAACAGGAAAAAAATCTTCTATCTAAACTCTAAATACATAGGTTCTGTAAATATAACTGAGCCTAAACAAATTGAGGAAACCCAGTCCGATTATTTGATAAAACACATTGTTGAAGAGGACGCTGAGTTTTCTACATTATTGTTCCACACTTTAAAAGCAATGCTTATCCAGGAAGGCATTAATATAGATCCTATTTTGCAGTCAACTGGAAACAGCATTGGTAAATCAATTTTCAATGAATTGTATGATGATGATTTGGATGTGTTCATGGAAAATCTTGTAGCATTTTGGCAAAGGAAAGGGCTTGGAAGATTAACCTATAAAATAGGTCAGATTATTAAAATCACAACCTATGACTGTTTTGAATGCGAATTGCTTCCGAAAACAGGTAAGCCCGCTTGTTTTTTAGATTCTGGAATTTTTGAAGGATTGTTTACAGAATTCTTCAATTTGCCTGTAAGTGTCATTGAAACACAATGCTATACCATGGGTGATGAAAGGTGTGTGTTTGAGATTGAACCTCAAAACATCAAAGCTTTCTAATCATCTTCAAATTGTATTATAGTGGTTGTAAGGTAAGGTTTTTCAGTTGAAAATCCTTCAATTATTTTTTCGTCTTCACGTGTGCAGTTCTGCACGGAATATATTTCTTTTTTTCTGTCTTTTTCATCAATTGTAGCTTCAAGTTCATCAGTATTTCTTGATGCTTTCATAAGCACAATGGAATCGCTGTATTCTAAAACTTGTTCTAACCTATCGTCAATTTTAGGAACGATAGTTAAAATTTGGTTTTGTTCAACTAGGGCCTTATTTTTAGCGGCTGCACAGGCAGTAAATGAGGTAATTCCAGGTATGGTTTCAATTTCATACTCATCAATTAATCTTTTTTGAACATAAGAATAGGTACTGAATACAGAAGTGTCTCCAAGTGTGACGAAAGCAACGTCTCTTCCGCTATCAAGGTATTGTGCAATCATTTCAGAAGCGCTGTCCCATATTTTTTCAAGTTCGCTTTTATCTTCAATCATTGGAAAAATTGGTGCAACAATCATTAATCTATTATAGTCTTCTCTTTTTTCAAGAATCGGTTTAACGATGGATAATGCAATACTGTCTTTTTCTTTGGAGGATTTTGGTGAGAATATCACCGGCACGGTCTCTAAAATTCTAGCAGCTTTTAGAGTAAGCAATTCTGTATCTCCAGGTCCAACACCAATTCCATATAATTTTCCTTTTTCAGCCATATAATCACTTTTCTTTAGAATTTTTCATTTTAATAATTATTTTTCAAATGCTCTTCCTATCATTTATTTATATTATACTCATCTAATATATTTTTAATGTCAAATTCAATGTTTTGTCCAAATTGTGGAATGTTAAAAAGTAATTGTACTTGTGGAAAGTACCCTAAAAAAGAGTCTAAAGGTCCAACTAATCTATTTAGTTTTTCTAAGCCTAGAAGTTCATCTATTTTGGATGATGAGATTCCTGATGTTTATTCAGTTGATGACCACAAACAGGATGAGGGAACTGCAGCATATCTAAAAGAGATATATCCTCATATTGATGAAGATATTATAGAAAATTTCCCATTCGAAGAGCCTAGAACCGGCCAGTTGGATATCATTCAAGATATCAATGATGCAATTAAAAAAGGATATAAGTATATCATTCTTGAAGCGGGTACCGGTACAGGCAAGTCTGCAATAGCCACAACTCTTGCTAAGATGTATGAATCCGCATATATTTTAACAATGACAAAACAACTGCAGTCACAATACTCAAATGAATTTGAATTCCCGCTGGTTAAAGGAAGAAATAATTTCGCTTGTCTGCATGATAACCTGGAGTCCAGCTGCGATATTGGGGCTTGTAAAACAACACCTGCCTCAAGCAAATTTTTCTGCCCATATGGCGTTGCAAAAAATCCAACATTAGATGCTGAACTGGCCTTTGAAGACTCTTATGGTGGATTCGTATTCTATCAATCAGGTAACCATTGTCATTATTGGAACCAGAAAGCCAATGCAGTAAACTCACCTATAACCTTGATGAATTATGATTATGCAATTGTTGAGCTCAATTATGTAAAGCATTTCGGGACCCGTTCATTATTGATTTTGGACGAAGCTCATAATATTGAAAACAAATTGATGGCTACAATGGAAGTCACTCTGTATAATAGAACTCTTGAAAAGGACATCAATAAAAGAATTTCACCAGAAACTTTAAAAGACGGTGAACTTGAAGACTGGAAAATGGAAGTTGATGCAATTAGGGATGCTTATGAAGACATTGATTTGAAAGATGTAAGCAAAAATAAGGCTGATAGGATAAGATCAACAATTTATAGATTAAAGACTCTTAAGGAGAATTTGGATAAGGAGCCTAGAAATTGGGTTATTGATACTGATGAGGATGTGGGTGTCACATTCAAACCGTTAAGAGTGCATCATTATGCAAAAGATAATTTATTGAAATATGGGGATGTTGTTATATTTATGAGTGCAACCATATTGTCCCATAAGATGTTTTCCCAATGGTTAGGCCTAAATCCTAATGAGGTTTATCATATTAAAGTCGATAGTCCATTTACAAAGGAAAAAAGACCAATCATTCTTAATCTGGCTGGAAAAATGTCTGCAAACAGAATCAAAAACACAGCTCCAAAGACAATTCCTATTCTGCAGGAGATTTTAAAAAAGCATGAAGGAGATAAGGGCTTAATACATACCCACAGCTACAAATGCCAGCAATATATTACAAATAATCTATATAATTCAAGATTGATTTCCCATTCTCCAAGAAATAGGGAACAAATACTGGATTTCTTTGAAAAAGATGAAAATCCACTTGTTTTGGTTTCCCCTTCAATGAGTGAGGGGGTAGATTTGCCGTATGATAAATGCAGGTTCCAAGTGATTTACAAAATACCTTTCCCGTATCTTGGTGATAAGCAGGTTAACATGAGAATGAAAAGGGATAAAAAATGGTATGCCTATAAAACTGTAATGACTTTAATGCAGGCATATGGTCGTGGAATGAGAGCGGAAGATGACTCATGCTACACTTACATTATTGATAGCGATATTAACATGCTGTTTAAAAGCCCTATGTACAGGTCTCTAATTCCTGATTTTTTCAAAGAGGCAGTTGTAAGGATTAAAAAATAGCGGACCTGGAGGGATTTGAACCCCCGACCTCAGGATCCGAAGTCCTGTGTCATTCCTGACTAGACTACAGGCCCAAAATATAAAAAATATTATTTCTATTCTTTTTTATCTTCAGAGTCAATAGAAATAATAGGCATTTCATCAATATCTTCTACTTCAGCAAAAATTTCATCAATTGTTTCAGAATCAAGTTTTGTTTGTTCATATTCGATATCTTCAATCTCCTCAGGGGTTAACCCTTTTTTACTTTCTTCTTTTTCTTTTGCTGGGGGGATTTTATCAATATCTTCGGTGATTGGTGTCGGTTTTTTAGAATCAGGTTGTTTTTTAAGTTTATTTTTTAATTCTTTAAGGTTAAATTCTCCGATTTTGTAAGAATCTTTGTCGAGAGGTATATTACTTTTCGGAATAACCATTTCGGTTGCATCATCCTTCATATCCTTAACATTTTTCTTTTCATTACTCCTGTCAATAGAATTAATGCTATCCGTAATTCCACCAATCGGGTTTTTAATGCCAAATATTTTATAAAATCCATAAATTAATAATAGTACACCTATTGCTAATACGAT
Source organism: uncultured Methanobrevibacter sp. (assembly GCA_904501935.1). Classification (GTDB taxonomy): domain Archaea; phylum Methanobacteriota; class Methanobacteria; order Methanobacteriales; family Methanobacteriaceae; genus Methanocatella. The sequence continues at coordinate 12,139 of CAJGDA010000014.1, forward strand.
AACAGATATAAAGTTTGTTTCCCCTGAAACAACATTATCTATTACTCTATCGCTACGAGATTGGAAAATAAATGCTGAAATTAAAACTAATAATAATCCTAAAATTGTGCTTAGAATTGCTAGAATAGGTGTTCTACCAATTTTTGCATTAAGGATTGAATCAAAATTTTCGCTCACATCCCCTATTATGTCTTCAGGTTCTTCATTTTTGCTTCTATTTTCGGCATCTTCTTCTTTTGGAGTTTTGATGATATATTTTTCGTTAATGTTGGTGTCATCTAAATTGACTGGGGACCTTTTTTCATCATCATTAGGATTATAAATAAATTCATCATTTATTTCCATTTCATTAAAATTAACTTTATCTTCGTTAAGATAGTCAATTAATTCACTATCTTCTTCAATATCTGCATAACTAGGACTATTAGGATCTTCTTTGATAGTATCTATCATATCTCTCAAATCAGAAATTCTATGTTCTTTTTCTTTAGAATCCTTCATATAAAACCCTCAGTCATATGCTCTCCAAGTGTGTTTACATTTTGTGCATGTAAATATACGGGTAGGAGCTTCGTCTGCACTACGAGTTTGTAATAATTTATAGGTCGCTCTTTCATTTCCACATTTAGGGCAGGTTTCAGTTGTAACTGGACCAACGTCCACATCTTCTCCTAAATTTGTAACGGTTTCTTTTGTTTCGCGTTTTCCTGAAACTGTGTACTCTGAATTGTCAGATGATTCATCAGAGTATCCACAACTATTACATTTTAAAATCCCATTATTTGGAAGCATCATAGCTCCACATTCAGGACAAAATTCCATTCAACTCTCCTCTATTAAATTTAATTGTTTGATTAATATATTTAATAATTTTTTTTTTAACTTATTTAAATATATAGCATTATTAATCATTTTTAGCTTTATTTAAACAGTCTTTAATTATTTCTCTATGGTCAAAAGCAATATTTATTGCATCTAATTTTTCAAGTGAAAAAATGCCAATATCAGCGGCATCATCATCTGCTTTTCCAGTTGAAAAATCGCCTTTTGCAGTATATGCAATTGTTACTGTATGTCCTCTTGGGTCTCTGTCCGGTTTTGAGTAAACATTGACTAAATCTTTAAGTTCAACATCAATGCTTGTTTCTTCTTTTGCTTCCCTTATAGCAGCACTTTCTACGCATTCACCATATTCGACAAATCCTCCAGGTAGCGCCCAACAGTCTTTATAAGGATCATTTTTTCGTTTAATTAAAATAAAATTAAAATTGTCATCAAAAATAAAAATATCAGTTGTTAAAGAAGGGATTTTATAATCTGCCATAAAATCACTATAAAAAAGAATTAGAGAAGCTATAAAGCTTCATCAATAAGTTTTTTAAATTCAGCACTTTCCTTTTGAAGTTCTTCTGCTGCTTTTTTCAATACCTTTCTTGGTCTTTTTCCTCTTTTTGTTTTTATAGTCATTTCTGGTTTTCCAGTAAGAGGGTGGTCAATATTGTAAACAGCATATTCCACATCAGGGTTTTGCATTAAAATATGTCTCAGTGCATTGCAAACACCATGACTTTCATCCTTTACAATAAAAGTTAATTCTAAAGTTTTCTCATCTACTATTTCAAAATTTTCCATTTTATCAACCTTAATTAATCATTAACATAGTTTTTAGACACTTTACGTCTTTCTCTCTTATTACATGTATTACATTGAAGTTCATTTTCTTTTTGTGTAGTATGCATATAATCTCTACAACGTGTACACATTGCTTTTAGGACTCCACAATCATCGTCTACAGTGCCTAAATCAACATTATCTCCAGTAATTTTTACAACTTTTGCTTGAATGATGTCTCCTATTCTAAAAGCATCTGATAATTTTTCCAAATAATCCTTTTTAGCTTGAGAGATGTGAATAGCACCCATATAAGGTAATGCTAATGGTCTTGCATTGTCTTTGATACATTCAATATTTACATTAGCTCTTTGTGGTTTGATGTCAGTAATTTGACCATATACAATGTCACCTACTTCTAAAAGAGCAGGTTTAGTGTCTGACACAACAGAAATAACCTTCATTTTTTGATTAATTTTAACATTTCCAAGCACTGATGATTTAATTTCGCCATTATCATCATAAGTACCTTCCCCTGGGAGATACTGTTCAATAATTCCTAATTTATCTCCAGGCATCACAATTTGTTTTTCTTCCATACTCATATTAAAATCACCAAAATAAAGATTTAGTATTAAATTTCTTTAATATAATAATTTTATCTATATTAATATTTAAAATTAATTGTAACGTTCATGGAATAGAATTTCATCTAATTGGTAATTTTCCCATTCTCGTTTTTTCAACACAATTTCTAACTCTTGTGGTGTTAAAAGAGGTTTCTTATACATCTGCGAATCATCAATAGCTATTCTAGGGCATGCACTTACAACAAAAGCATCTAAGTCAAGGTAGGGAAGCAATACATCTGGTGAAACATTATCAACTAAAATTATATATGCCTCCATGGCATTGTCTTCAAGAGTCTTTTTGATTTCTTTTGCAAGCTTCATTCTGTATTGCCCTTCTTTGGATGATACAAGCACTCCCCATTTTTTTGCGCTGCTTGCTTTTGTAATTCTTGCAAATCTTATTCTTAAAATCCTATCAGCATATTCATCCATTCTTCTAATTTCTGAATTATAAGGGTCTAAAGCTAGCACGGGCGTATTTGAAAATAGATTAATTCCCAATGGGTGGAAATTTCCACTGCCTATAAATAGGAATATTTCAACATCAAGACTTTTAATGGACGAAAAATTGCAGCCCAAAACCTGTCCCTTTCTGGTTGATGGTGATGATCCGAGAATAACTTCTTTGCCGTTATCTTCAAGAAAATCTTTAATTTCATTTAACATATGTAAGTGTTGTGTTGTAGTTACAAGTCCAATCCTTGAATATCCTTTAAGGTGTTCTAAGGATTTTTCCAAATCTTTTTTTATATCGATTTTTGAAAAAGCCTCAATGAATATTGTTGGAACTTCGTATTTTAGTGGAAGCGGAGTGTGCCCATAATGCACAATCAAATCGACTGAACCTTTCATTTTCCAGTCACCGACATCACATGCTCCAAAACAGGGATCGCCTGATATTATTACGGTTGCTCCTGTTTCTTTTTCAATTTGACGAGCTATTTTCACAGCCTGTATTTTCAAACCTTCTGGAAATTGAAGACCAACAGTTTTAGCATCTTTCGATTTAATTTTACGGATTACCTTATCCAAATCCATATTGTACATTGACATTTTAATCTTCGATTGTTTTTTGGATAACTACTTTTCCGTCAATCACGTCTAAAGTTACAATAGATAATACTTCGATACCGGTTTCCTCTTCAACCAATTTTTTACCGTCACCTTTTTCGATAACCGCAACCACTGATTTAATTTCCAAGCCTAAATCTTTTAAGGTATGCAATAAAGCTATCAATGTTCCACCAGTGCTCACAACGTCGTCGATGAGTAAAACCTTTTCGCCAGGATGCAAATCGTTTATAAATAGGTTTGATGAGCCGTAACCGGTTTTTTGATAAACTTGCTGTTCTCCTTCAAGGCCATATTGTCTTTTACGGATTACAACAAATGGAACATCGGTTGCAAGAGATAATGCAGTAGCTAAATGTATTCCCATCGCTTCAACAGCCACTATTTTATCAACATCTAAATCTGCATGTTTATGTACAGATAATGCTAATTCTCTTAGCATTTTTGGGTCCATTGCAGGAACTCCGTCACTAATAGGATTTACAAAATAATTGTAATCTCCTTTTTTTACAATCGGGGATGCTTCTAATGATTTTTTTACTTCTTCTAACATACTCTCACACAAAAATTTTAAAACTTACTATAAATATAAATATAGTGTAATACAATTATATAATTTTGCTAATATGAATTATTATTAAAGTGATTAAAATGGCAATGCTTGGAAATTTAGGAGAAAATCTTACTAATACAATGAAGAAATTAGTAGGAATGTCCGTCATTGATAAAAAAACTATTAAAGAAGTTGTAAAAGATATTCAACGTGCTTTAATTCAATCTGACGTTAATATTAAATTAGTTCTTGATTTATCCAAAAAAATTGAAAGTAGGGCTCTTGAAGAGGAACCTCCAAAGGGTATTACTCCAAGAGAACACGTTGTTACAATTATTTATGAAGAAATGGTAAATCTTTTAGGCACAGAAGCGGCAAGCTTGGACATTAATGAGAGGCCTTATAAAATTTTATTCTTAGGTTTGCAGGGTAGTGGTAAAACAACCACAATCGGTAAATTATGCAGATATTTGCAGAAAAAAGGTTTCAATCCGGCTGTTGTTTGTACTGACACATGGAGGCCTGCTGCTTATGAACAATTAAGACAATTAACTGAAGAAATGGATGTTCCTTTGTATGGGGATCCTGAAAATAAGGATGCTCTTGATTTAGCTAGAAAAGGTTTACAGGAATTCAAAAACAGAAAAGTCATTATCTTCGATACAGCGGGTAGGCATAAAGAAGAAGCTGATTTAATTGCTGAAATGGATATGTTGGACAACATTATTGAACCAAACGAAGCTATTTTGGTCATTGATGGAACAATCGGTCAACAAGCTGGTGAACAAGCAAAAGCGTTCTCACAGGCAACAGACATCGGTTCAATAATTATTACAAAATTAGACGGTTCAGCAAAGGGTGGGGGTGCACTGTCTGCAGTTGCAGAAACTGGCGCTCCAATCAAGTTCATCGGTACAGGTGAGAGAATCGATGACTTTGAAGTTTTCGACCCTCAAAGATTCATTTCCAGACTGCTCGGTATGGGTGATATTCAAAGTCTTATTGAAAAGGCTGAAGAAAATATTGATGAAGACATTGCCGAACAGACCATGAAAAATATGATGTCCGGTAAATTTTCATTAAAGGACATGGAAAATCAGTTTGAAATGATGAATAAAATGGGTCCTATGCAACAAGTCTTAAATATGATTCCGGGTATGGGAAATAAAATTCCAAAAGAAGCTTCTAAGATGACTGAAGATAAAATTGACACTTATAAAATCATGATGTCTTCAATGACTGAAGAAGAAAAGTTAAATCCTAAAATTATAAAACAGTCACGTATTCAAAGAATAGCTCGCGGATCAGGTGTTGATGAAAGTGAAGTTAGAGAACTTTTAAAATATTATAATAACACCAAAAAAGCTATGAAAGGAATGGGAAGACGTGGCAATCGTTTAGGCGGCGGCGCAATGAACCGTATGATGGGACAATTCATGAATAGATAATATGATATTAGCAAAACAAATTTTAGATGAAACTGATGGCAAAATCTGTAAAAATTGTCTTGGCCGAAAGCTATCTAAAACAATTGAAGGCAGCAATAATATCGAAAGAGCCGATAAGGTTTGTGAAGAGTTGAAAATAAATCTTGATGATGTTGATTGTGTAATCTGCGATAATCTTTTTGATAAGCTTGATGATGAGCTATATAAAAAGATAGATAATAAAATCAATGAACTGGAAATAGAATTTGATACATTTTTAGTAGGTTCAAAAATCAGCAAAGATATTCAAATGAGGGATGAGGAATTATCTGAAAAATTTGATTTAACTGTCGAAACCATTAAAAAAGAAGTTAATAGGTTAATCGGCCTTGGAATTTGGGAAAGGTATGACAAAGAAGCCGAATTTGAAAGTCAAGACATTGTTTTCAGCATAGATTTATTGGATGAACCTGTTGTTAGAATTCAAATTAATCCATTGTATATCGAAGGCAAATACAATAAATTAAAACGTGGAATTCCTCAAACTAAATGGCCATGCACTAAATGTAAAGGTCGAGGATGTGAAAATTGCAATTTCACAGGAAAACAATACCCTGAGTCAGTTGAAGAATTGATTTCCGAGCCTTTTTTAAAAGTGACTAAGGGTAGGGAAGCTAAATTCCATGGTGCTGGTCGTGAAGACATTGATGTTTTGATGTTAGGTTTAGGAAGGCCATTTGTTTTAGAAATTAAAGAGCCAAAAATTAGAAAACTTGATTTGGCTAAGTTAGAAGAAGAAATTAATAAAATAAATGAAGGTAAAACTTCTTATCATAATTTACATATCTGTGAAAGGAGAAGAAAGGCCGAAATCAAACAGTCCTCTCCTGACACTTATAAAGTTTATGATGCTCTTGTTAAATGCGACAATGCATTTGATAAAGACAAATTAGAAGAATTAACTAAATTAAATGAAATCCACCAGCAAACTCCTTTGAGAGTTTTAAGACGTCGTGCTGACAAAGTACGTATTAAGCGTGTTATAGAGTTATCATATGATATAATTGATGATAAAACATTCAATATGCGCATTAAAACTGAAGGAGGATTGTACATAAAAGAATTAATTTCCGGTGATGAAGGACGAAGCCATCCTAATGTCGGCGAGATATTGGGAGTAAATGCGATTTGTGAACAATTGGACGTAATAGAAGTAAGTGAGAAGTAGATAATATGGCAGATGAATTTACACATTTAACTGAAAGTGGAGTGCACATGGTTGAAGTTGGGGGAAAACCTGATCAAAAAAGAAGAGCCATTGCTAGCGGCAGCATTTTTTTAGATAAAAATACTATTAATTTAATTCAAAATGAAGAAATTAAAAAAGGAAATGTTTTAACAACAGCTCAAATTGCAGGAATTCAAGCCGTTAAAAATACTTCTTCAATAATCCCGCTTTGCCATCCTCTAGCCTTGACAGGTATTGAACTTGATTTTGAAGTTAAAGAAGACGAAATCATTGCTACTTGCGCTGTTAATACATTGGGCAAAACTGGCGTTGAAATGGAAGCTATCACTGGAGTAAGTGTCGCATTACTTACTGTATGGGATATGGTCAAAGCTGTTGAAAAAGATGAGGATGGACAGTACCCTGATACTAGAATAAGTGATATTAAAGTAATTAAAAAGGAGAAAATTTAAAGTTTATATAGGATGAATATAAAAATATTAAATGTTATTTTTTATTAAATGAATTATCATGGGAGATTATTATGGCGAAAAAAAATGATAAAATTTCTATGCCTCAGACTGGTGCAGGTTTAGTAAGATATTTTGATGAAGAAAGTCTTGGTCCAAAACTCGCTCCTGAGCATATTATAATTGCTACAATTATTATTGCAATATTATGTTTTGTTTTAAGATATTCCGCTTAAATTTATTGTTTTTTAAAAAACAATACTACTTTTTTTATATTTGATTATTATGTTAACTAAAAGAATTATTCCTTGTCTTGATTGTGATTTGCAAGTGCCGGAAGGTAGAGTTGTCAAAGGTGTTGAATTTAAACAGATTAAATATGCTGGCAATCCAGTCGACCTTGCAACACGCTACTACGAAGAGGGTGCAGATGAAGTTGTAGTTTTAGATATCACAGCATCACATGAAAGAAGAGCTACAATGGCGGATGTTATTGATAGATTAACAGAAAACGTGTTCATGCCAATTTGTGTAGGTGGAGGACTAAGAAAAGTCGATGATTATATCAAAATGCTTAAGGCGGGAGCAGACAAATGCTCAACAAATACTGCAGCCATTAAAAATCCTGAACTTTTGACGGAAGCTTCAAAAGTCGTTGGCTCACAAGCTGTTGTAATTGGAATAGATGCAAAAAGAAGATATGTCGATCATCCTGATGATGCGCCCGATAAAATAGTAATTGAAACTGACAGGGGATACTGCTGGTTTGATACAAGTATTTATGGCGGACGTGAGTTCACCGGCATCGATGCAATCGCATGGGCACAAAAATGCCAGGATCTCGGTGCTGGAGAAATACTTTTAACAAGTATGGATGGGGACGGAACTCAAAATGGATATGATATAGAGTTAAATAAAACAATTAATGATGCAGTTGATATTCCTGTTATTGCTAGCGGTGGTGTTGGAGAGCCAAAACATATTTTGGAAGTATTTGAAAAAACAGATGTTTCAGCAGCTCTTGCGGCCAGCATATTCCATTTTAATCAATATTCAATAGGCACTGTTAAAGAGTACCTGAAAGAAAATAATGTAGCTGTTAGATTATGATAATCAAATCTCCTATTGACTTGGAATTAACCCAATCCTCCGGTCAAACCTCACAACCTCCCTGGAAGAAGATTAATGATTCATATAGGGAAGTTGTCAATGTCAATGATAAATTAGCTATTTTTGATGTTAAGCAATCCGGCGATTACCTGGATTTCAATTTCACTGGCGATGTCAGTGAAAATGAAGCTGTTTCTCGCTTAAGATATATTTATGATTTGGATTTTGATTTGGATGAGTTTTATAAGTACCTGTCAAATCATTCAGAACTTGCTGACATGTCAGATTTTTGCAATGGCTTAAGACTGTTTTTAGCTCCAGACCCTTTTGAATGTGTTATTTCTTCAATTTGTTCGGCCAATAATTCAATAAAACGTTGGACAAAGTCAGTTTCAGATATTAAACAGAAATGGGGAGATAACTATAATGGTTTTTATACATTTCCAGGGATTTCTACTCTTCAAAACGTGTTTTTAGATGATGAAGAGGAGTTTGACTTAACAAATGAGGAGGATATTTGCATGTGTAAAAATAATTTAAAATCATGCGGTGTAGGTTATAGGGCACCATATATGAGAAAGGCATCAGAACTTTTTACACTTGAAATGGACCTCTTGGAAATTCCAAAAATGACATATGAAGAAGCATTTGAAAGTATCTTGAAAGTTCCTGGAGTCGGTCCAAAAGTTGCAGACTGCATATTGCTATATGGATTTAACTTTAAAGAAGCATTTCCTTCAGATGTTTGGATAAAACGCATTGTTTCTTACCTTTATTTTGATGGAAAAGACATCAGTGTTTCAAAGGTAAGGGAGTTTGGAATGGAAGAATTTGGTGATTATGC
>CAJGDA010000015.1 GCA_904501935.1 uncultured Methanobrevibacter sp.
ATCTGAAGTTACACAATAAAATTAATTTTCAACAAAAAATAATTTAACAATAGAAAAATAAAATTGATGTCAAAAAGTATTGGTGAAAACAACATCATAGAATTGAGTTTGGTTTTGAAAAATCTCAAAAGCATCACGTGAAGAAGCTATCAAATTATTAAAAATAAACTCGATTAAAATATAACTTTTTAGATTACAATTAAAATAATAAAAGTCATATTAACAATAATGCAAGCAACTGTATAAAAAATAAGCAAATAAGATGATAAGATATATGAACTCATATCTTTTCAGAAATTACATCAAATATTATTTTAGCAATTTCTCTTTTTGATGCCAATGGAACAGATAACACCTCATCATCAACAATTAAAACCTCATTGTTGTCAGATCCGAAATGACACTCATTTTTAGAAATATCATTTGCGATGACCAAATCTGTACCCGCATCCTCAATTTGCTTTCGTGCACAGGAAATTATATCCTCCTTTGAAATATTAAATTCCGCTTTAAAACCTACCAAAAATATATCCGGATTTATCTTTTTAACTTGACGAATAATTTTTGTTGTGGGTTTTAAATTTAAAAATAAAGAGCTATTAGAATCTATTTTTTTATCATCTTTCTTTTTAAACTCAAAATCTGAAACGGCCGCAGTGGAAATGAATATGTCAAAATCCGGAATTAAATCCAAAATTACTTCATTCATTTCACTACTTGTTTCAACACGAATAACGTTAAAAACAGACGGAATTTCAACACTAACATTAGCAACAACAAGAGTTAAGTCCGCTCCCCTAATGTATGCCTCTTTTGCAAGCGCCAAACCCATTTTTCCGGAGGACTTATTAGTAATCCCTCTGACAGAGTCAATAGGCTCATATGTTCCGCCAAGACTTATTAAAATTTTTTTGCCTTTAATAAAATCAATCCTTCTTATTTAAGTTAATTGTTCTCAATGATTCAAGAACTATGTCCTCTTTATCAGGGAATTTTGCTTTTCCTTCTTCCATTTTAGGCTTTATAAAAGTTGCAGATCCTTCTTCTTTAATTTTATCTATGTTTTCTTTAATGGCCCTATACATTGAGTCATGCATTGAAGGAACAAAAATGATTGGAGTATCATGACCATATGCAGTTATTAAAAGAGTTGAAATTGGATTGTCAGCAATCCTATTGGCAAATTTGGAAATTGTATTTGCAGTAGCTGGAGCAACCAATATTAAATCCTCCTGAGAGTATTTGACATGCTCAATTTTACCGGTCAATTTAGTTACGACTTCATTGCCTGTTGCAAATTCCATAGCATTCGGATGGATGATTTCGCATGCAGCGTCACTCATGAAACATTTAACTTCAACACCATTACGCCTAAGTTCGCGAGCTAATTTAATGGATTCTGTTGCAGCAATACTGCCAGTAACACATAATATTATCATAAAATCCTCCTTTTTTTAAAAAAAAAAATTATGTAATTTGAATATCGGATAACATATAATCAAAAACATACAAATTGTCTTCAAACTTGTCAACTGGTGCGCTGTATAACATGACATAGGCTTGGCCACCTTTTTCAAACCAAACTGCCTTATGTTCTTTTTTAGTACCATTATCATCTGTAGAAGTGTAAATATATTCAACAGCGTCCATAGTTCCAACCATTACTCCACCGGAAGATATCAATTCGAAAGAAGAATCCTTTTGCATTGATTTGTAGGTATCATTTACATAACTATAAAATTCTCCTTCCATAGGTTTTTTCTCAAAGTTAATGTTGACTTGGCCGATTCCAGCTGAATCGATTGAATCTAATTTAGATAATGCCATGATAGAATATTCAGAAGTTGATTCAGAATAACCCCAGTTGGAAGGATAATCAATAACAAGCCCTCCTTTAGATAAAGATAACATGGTAAGGTCAGAATTATCCTCCGCAGCATTTACACAAGCGAAAATGCTCATGAAGATAACTATGACTGAGATAATTAAAATACAATTTTTTAAAATATTATTTTTCATAAAAATCACCTCTTAAAGAATATGGGAACTATCCTTCACCACCACTATCAGATGGGGCAGGTGTTTCCTCAGCTGGAGTGCCTTCATAAGGAATTGAAGAATCCTGTGAATCCTGCGATGTATCCTGGGTAGTTTCAACATCATAATTGCTTGAATAGTCATAATCTGAATAGCTATAAGTATAATTGTTATTTGTCGTATTATCTACAATATTTTCATGAATTTCAGGGAATGCAGTATCTGTAACGGTAGCAACTGATGTTGTATTAGACAAATTATTAAAGTCTAAATTGAAAACACCATAACCCACACCAACAGTAAAACCTAAAACTAACACTAACAACAATAATAATTTAAAGGTACCGCTATCCATTGGTTTCTTTTCCTTTTTATTATATTTAGCATCGTCTTTTTTAGGATTAATAATATATTTTTGAACTAAATCCTGTTCTTTATCTCTTTTATTTCCGGCAGGCTTTTTGCTTCTTTGCAGTTTAGGTTTTTCAGAAGATGGTTTGCCCTGCATTGATCTTATTCTTTGAGTAGCTTCGTTAGCATCGATGGAATTCAATTTATCTTCGTATTTGGAACGAAAATAACTATATTTTTCCGGGGAAATCTTACCATCTCTATAATCAGACTCTAAACTATCCATAATTTGTAGAAGTTTGTCTCTATCACTTGGCATACCTACCCTCCCTGAATTCATTATAATATAAATTATAATAAAACATTAATTTAAAGTTTACTTAAAAATAGGGGTATGAACCTAAAACTTTTAAAAAATAAGTTTTTTCAGTAATTTCATTTATAATGTCATCAAAAATATCATCATTTCTATGGCCAATATAATCAATGAAAAATAAATATTTTCCTAAACCTTTTTTAGACGGCCTAGATTCAATTTTAGTTAAGTTAATGTTGTTTTTTCGAAAAATTCCTAAAATATCATACAATGCACCAGGTTTGTCTTCATAGATAGAAAAGATAATTGAAGTCTTATCCTTACCTGTTGGTTCATGATCTTCTTTTGAAACTACAACAAATCTTGTTTCATTATTATCAGTATCTTGAATATTATGTTTTAGAATTTCCAAATCATATATTTCTGCCGCTTTTGAGTTACCAATAGCTGCTTTAGTTTCATCACCAATAATGCTTTTAGCAGCATTAGCAGTGCTGATAGCATAGTGTGGTTGAATCTTATTTTGACTAATAAATTCCTGACATTGAGCTATGGCCTGTGAATGAGAGTAAACGTCCTCAATATCTTCTATTTTTGTACCGGGATTTACAATTAAATTTTGATTAATTGGAATAATAATCTCTTTATAAATTTTTAAGTCGAATTTATGGGCTAAAGAATCTAATGTAATTCCGACTGGCCCCTCAATTGAGTTTTCAATTGGAACCACTCCAAATAATGATTCGCCGTTTACAACACTTTCCATAACCGCCGGAATTGTGCAGTAGGGAATTAAATTATCGCCAAAAATATTGGCTGCTTCGTGGGTGAAAGTTCCTTTTGGTCCTAAAAATGAAATTAATGGCATGTTACTACCCTCAAAAAAAAATAAAAAAAGATAATTAAGATTCTAATTTTTCAATTAGTCTTAATATATCAGTTTGTGTTATGATTCCAACAAGTCCGCCATCTTCAAGAACTGGCAAACCATTGAATCCTGTTTCCATCATTATGTTTGAAACTTCAGATATTGACATTTCTTTTGAAACATAACATGGATTAGAAGACATTATGTCTTCGACTAAAACCTCTTTAATTTGAGATTTTTGATATTTTTCAGGAACATTTTTTCTAAAGTCAATGAATGCTCTCATTAAATCTTTTGAAGTAATCATTCCTACGAGTTTGTCATCATCGACAACAGGTAATCTTCCAACATTATTATCCAACATTTTTCTTCTTGCATGAACAAGCCTATCAGCTGGATCAGCTACAATTACCTCTTTTGACATTATTTCTTTTACAGTAATCTTATCAAATGCAATTCCAACAGCAAGAGTAACAAAATCTGCTTTAGAAACAATTCCCACCATTTCATCATCTCTCATGACTGGAACGGAACCTATTCCTTTTTCTAACATTATTTTTGCAACATCTGCTAATTGCATTGTTTCAGGCACTGTAATTACATCCTTAACCATTACAGATGAAATATGGAATCTTGATGCAGGCATATTTTCAGATTTTGAAGAACCAAGCTTGTTAGCTATGTCCCTTTCAGAAATAATACCGACTAAATCTTTATGATTAGTTACAGGTAAACGAGAAACATTGTGTTTACGAAACAACTTCAATGCATCAGAAAGATTTTGATCTTTGTCTACGGTAATTAAGTCTTCAGACATCAAATTCTTAATTTGCATATTATCATCTCCTATTTAATGCGTTTATAATCTTTTAACTGCTCTTAAAATATCTCTTTCAGTTATAATTCCAACAACAGCATCGTTTTTAATAACCGGTACTCCACCAATATTCTCATCAGCAAATAATTCACATAATTCACCAATAGTCATGTTTGGTGCGACAGTTATTGGGTCTTTGACCATGATTTCAGAAATTGTTGTTTTTAGCACATCTGTTGCTAAATTTGAATTTAGATGGTCGAACAATTCTTTTGCATTCAAGAATTTAATTACATCTGTAGAGGTTATGATACCTAACAATTTTTTAGCTGCTTTAGAAATGTCCGCTTCACCACCGACAATTGGAATTCTTCTTAAACCATTTCTTACCATGATTTTACATGCTCCTTCAAGAGGAGTACCTGGTGTAGTGGTGAAAACTTTAGCACTCATGAAATCCTGTACTGTTTCTTTACCAGCCATACCTGCTAAGGATAAAGCAATATCCCTTTCAGTTACAATACCTGCAAGTTTTTCATCAGCATCAATAAGAGGTATAGCACCTAATTGGTTGTCTAACATACATTCAATAGTTTCACCAATAGAAGCTTTAGTTGATAGAGTGATTAAATCACGAGTCATAATCTCTTTAACTGGTTCATTAATAGCTGCTAGGAAGTTATCTTCATATTTTTTCTCAATAATGTTGAATTTTTTTCCTCCACCAAAGAAATCTAATATATCCATTACTGTTACAATACCTAACAATTTACCAGAACCAGGATCTGTGATTGGTAATCTTCTGAATTCATGTTCCATCATTACTTTTGCAGTGTCTTTGATAGGTTTGGTTGGAGGGATTGACACAACATCTTTAGTTGCGATAGCCATTATGTCTCCTTCCCTATCGTGAACTTTTGTTTGATGTTCAACTGCACCTGTATTTGATTTTCTATTAATGGATGTTTTATCTTTCATTTTCACACCTCTAATTTACAATTGCATCAAAAAAATAAAATCAAAAATATTAAAAACATAATCACTCAATATCCAAAATTCTATGGATTTGAGGGATGGTGGAAACTTCAAAATATTGCCCAACAACTTCGGAAAACTCGAATAATCTATAATTAATGTTTTTCCATTCTCCTAACGGACTAGAAGGTTGGATAATTATTTTAAGGTTGCTTTTGTTAGAAATATTTTCTGATAATTTTTCAACTACCTCTTTAAATGACTTTATTTTTGTTGATGGCAATATAACTACTTTACAATATACATTTATGGACTTTGCCATTAATAAATTTAGTGATTTAATCTCATTAAAAAAAATTTCTTGATTAAAATCGCCATCAAAATGTTCCGGGAGTTTTATGTCCAAAGAAACAACATCTAATTTATCAATTAAATCAATATTGTCTGGTAAAGTCCCATTGGTTTCAAGCATGATATTCAAATTAAAGTTTTTGCTGACTTCATTAATGAAGTCAGGATATAAACTTGGTTCACCTCCAGTAAATGAAATTGTCTTACAATCAGGAGTTAAAATTTGGTTAATTTCTTCTGAAACTATTTCGGGGGTCATTAACTTTCCGGATTGTTCGGATTTACTATCATTGGTGTCGCAATAGTTACAATCGAGGTTGCACCCTGCAAACCTAACAAATATCTGCCTTTGGCCTATCAAAAGGCCTTCACCCTGAAAAGATGAAAAAATTTCAATGATTGGAGCTTTCATTTTATATCTTTCCTATACACTGCACCCTGACCAATTCCCTCATTGACACAAATAGAAACATATTCAAGGTTATCATAATCTTCAGATAACTTTTTGGCCAATGTTTCAGCAAAGAATTTGGATAATTCTTCTGCAGAAGTATAAGGAAGCGGTAAAAATACACAATCCACTGAAGGTATGGAATATCCTTTACCGTCAATTTTCAAATATACTGTTAATTCCTTTTTCAAATCAAAAATTGAATCATTATTCTTATCAAAGTCTTTGATGTCAATCAACTCATTGTAAACTGGGATTAACATTCTGTGGTCCAATTCGTCACACATCGATTTAGTGTATTTTTTGACATCTTTAAAGTCCACTACAAAATCAAAATCTCCAGCCCGCTCACCTTCAATTTCAACATCAACAAAATAAGAATGACCGTGAATATACCCGCAAGACTCATGACCTGGAATAATATGAGCTGAAGAGAATCTTAAATTAGATTGAATACCATTGATTAATATTTTCATCCTAACACCTTTGTTTTACTTATATCATTTTCAATTGTTTCTAATTCAATGATAAATCTGTTAACGGTTTCATTGATTAATTCCAATAAATTGTCATCATTGAATATTTGCTTATCATTTACTTTAATGTCAAATAATCCTATTGTCTCCACATCATCTGGAGTTCCTTTATCCTCCAGATTGAGTGCAAAATGAATTTTTGCAGAGCTTAATGAAACACTAGCTATTGAGATGGATAATTTTCTATTGTCGACAAAGATATCATCACCTTCCCTTCTAGTTTGAATTCCATATTCAGTTAAAATCTCTCTGAAAATCATTACGAGAAGTCTTTGTCTTAAATAAGCAATCCTCATATTTGGAGGTTGCTGGTCAAAAAACTCACAAATAAAATTGACCATATAATTTGATTTAATTTCCAAACCCACATCCGCAAAATCTTTTAGATTATCAGGAGTAATGTTAACCGGGCCAATCCAAGTTACAATTGAAGAGCCATAAATTCCAAACTCTTGAAAAGCCCATGACGGATTGATTTGACTTCCATCATATTCAAATATTTCATCAACATGCTTATGAGTAAAAACCATGATATAACCTATCTTTTAAAATATATTAAATTACCTATTAATATTTAGTTAAAGGTATTAAAAAAAGTATCGCCTACTTTTACATATTGTTATCTATTATATTGCCAAGGAATTAGTAAAATTCAATAATGGAAAAGAAAATGCAAACATATTTGAGTTGCCATCCGATTGTTGTTTGACTGATGATGGAAAATATGTTTTAAAATATATCCAGTCAGAGAAAAATAACACCAACAGGGAAAATTAATTTAAGATGTAAATTAAAATTAATACTCAAGGAGACAATACTATGGAACAAGTAAGAACTAGAGATTTTATTTACACAAGCGATGATTTATACTTTGCATCAACCAATTACATTCACCCAGAAGACAGAGTTATTTCATTTTTAAGATATGTGCCTGACCCTGAAGGGGACCGTGAAAAAGACGGCAAAAGATACAGAAAGGTCGGATCTGAAGAGGCATACAGTTACTTAAGAGAAAATCATCCAGATTATTTGTATTTTTCTGATGTGACAAATGTTGAAATGATGGGCGTTCCATTAGACAAAGTCGTCAGAGTAATCAAACCCGAAAAAAGACTTTTAGGTCTTAAAGAGACTTTTGAAAGCGGTGGAGAAGTTAAAAATCCTGAATTGATTGCAAAATTAATGGATGTTGCTGACTTTTTCCATTTTATGGCAGATATTCCCTATGACCATCTTGGAATTTCAGGTTCAATTTTACCTGGCCTTCAAAAAAGTGATGTATCAGACCTTGACTTTGTGGTATACGGTCTTGACAACCACAGAAGAGCAATAGCTGCTTTTAAAGAACACCGTGGAAAAGAAGTATATCTTGAAGAGGTGGACAAGCACATCACTGTTGAAGGAATTACCAATGACTATTGGGACTTTGTATATGATAAAAGAATGTTTGATGAAAGCCTTACAAAAGAAGAATTCAGATGGTATGAAAATAGAAAAGCTAATAGGGGAACAATCAATGGAACTTTATTTGATATCTTAGCCACTAAAGACTATAATGAAATCAAAGGAACCTGGGGAGATACAGTCTATGAACCTCAAGGAATCGCCCAAATCGAATGTGACATTGTAAGCGCACTCGGAGCATTCGATAACCCCTCACTCTACACTATAGAAAATGTTAAAGTTCTTGATGGTGTTGATGTTGATTTGACAGAAATTGTTTCATTTACACACACCTATGCCGGTGAAGTAGTGGATGGGGAACATGTAATAGCTAAAGGAAAAGTAGAGAAAGTTATTGTAAATGATGAATTTAAAAATTACAGGCTTGTGGTTGGAACTACTCGTGAAGCAATTGATGAGTATTTAAAGCTTAAGGAAAGCCCGGCTTAAGATTTTTGAATAAAGGATTGATTTCCTTTTTTCATTATTTTTTCAAAACTGAACATCCCTTCTTCTAGTGAAAAGTTATCTATCGGGTCTTCCAAATCCTGATGTTGTCACTGAAAAACTCTACAATATGAAATCCCAATTTTTTTACATAGAAATGAATATTGCTGAAAATCCTCTTGCAAATATTTTTTAAACAAATTACATCTTCATCTCCTAATTTAATTAATTCTAAATTTTCCGATGGCATTGAATATCCTCTTAAAATTTTAATGTTAAAAGTAATATTATTTAAACATGAAACATAAATATAATAATACTTAATGTGATAAAATGACAGAGACTGAAAAATTAGAATGGAATAGTAATTTTGCGTTTATGATGGCAATGATTGGTTCCGCTGTTGGTCTTGGAAACATTTGGCGTTTCCCGAATGTCTTATATTCCAACGGTGGAGGATCATTCATGATTCCATATATCGTATCATTATTTTTACTTGGAATTTCCTTTGTTTTAGTGGAATATGCCGTAGGATTTAAATTTAAAAGATCACTGGCAAGAATATTATTCGCAGTGAACAAAAAGTTAGAGCCCGTTGCATGGTTTATTCTGTTAATCGTGTTTTTGATTGCAACATATTATGTTTGTGTTGTTGGATGGGATTTGATTTATATATTCTTAAGTTTAACAAAAGCCTGGGGAGCAAATCCGGATTTATTCTTTGCAAATAATGTCCTGCAAGCAACTGATTCAATATCTGGAATATTTACAATAGTTCCAATGGTATTTGCATCAGTGCTAGCAATTTGGTTTATTGCTTGGTTCATTATCAAAAGAGACTTGAATGATGGAATTGGTAAAGTAAGCGAGATTTTATTACCAATATTATGTTTAATTGTTGTAGGTATTGTTGTATTCTCTTTAACATTACCTGGCGCATCAATTGGATATACACAAATATTCACTCCCGATTGGTCAGCATTAACCAATTTAGATGTATGGCTAGCAGCATTTGGACAAATCATATTCTCTTTAAGCTTAGGTATGGCAATTGCTATGACTTATGCCAGCTATTTGCCAGAAGGTTCAAAATTGGTTGACAATGCAGTGATTGTAGCATTTTCAAATTCTGGATTTGAAGTGTTCAATTCAATTGGAACATTCTCCATTTTAGGATTTATGGCATTGACTACTGGAATTCCATTTAATGAACTTGTAACTGAAGGAACCGGCCTTGCATTCGTTGTTTTCCCACAAGTATTCAATACAATGGGAAGTGTAGCATACATTATCGGACCATTATTCTTCATATGCATACTATTTGCTGGAATTACATCCCTTATTGCACTTCTTGAAGGAGTTTGTTATTCAATTTCCGAAAAATTCCTTATTGAACGTGAAAAAACCGCTACAGCAGTTTGTATTGTTGGATTTTTAATTTCAATTCTATTCACTACAAGTGCAGGAAGTACAATTTTAGGAGTATTTGATGCATACTTAAACAATTTCGCATTGTTATTCGCAATACTTCTTGAATGTTTAATCTTTGGTTGGATTTACAAATTTGATGACCTGATTGAAACATTGAACAACAATTCAACAATCAAAGTCGGTAAAACCTGGAAAACAGTCATCAAATACATTTTACCTATTTGTATTGCAGTTCTTTGGATTCAAGGAGTGTTATCAACAGTTTCAAATTTAAATAGTTTAAGCTCTACAATCATGTTGATATTAACAGCGGTATTGATAGTGGTTCCAATCATCTTTGCAAAATTGCCTGCAATAAATGAACATTACTACGATGCTTAAAATTTACATTAAATAGCTAAATTACTAGCTATTTACTTTTTTTATTTTATTTAAAAGAATTTAAATCACTTATAACTTCTAATTATAAATATCATTAATTTTAAAGTAATATTACTTAATTTTAGAGGTTATTATATGATAAGTATATCTTCAATAAAAACACACATGTACTGCCCAATGAAACTCTACATTCAAAATCACATTGACATAGAAGAAAACAAAGATTACCAGCTTGCGATTGAAATTAAAAAACTAAAAATAGATATTCAAGATCTAATTCAGAAAAATATGCGCAAAATCAAAAAGGAAATGGAATTAGGCGATATTGAAATCATTTTATCTGAAAATATCGAATCTTATATTGAAAGCACAACAGATGCAATCGAATCAATGGATTTAGGAATTGAAAAAGAACAAATCAATGAACTTAAAGATGATGCTTATTTTAATATTAAGATTATGGCTTTAAAAACCAAACAGTCAATGACAATAATGGACAAACAAGCATTTGAAATAATTGATATGTTTTTTCCAAATTGCATGTATTCCTACCTGTTAAAGGACATGCAACTTGAATTGATTGGAATGTGTGATAAAATTGAAATTATTGATGGGAAATACTATCCTGTAGCCATCAAAAGTTCAAATCCTCCAATTAAAGGAGTTTGGGATCAAGATTCAATTGAATTGGTTGCATATGCAATACTTCTTGAAGAAGAATTCGACACCGAAGTCTTTGTGGGATTTGTTGAATATGAAAAAATAGGGGATAGGCGACCAGTTGTGATGGATGTCAATCTTAGAAAAGCACTATTTGAAGTGATTCGTGAAGTTAAAGAAATAATTGAGAATAAAAAACTACCTCATGTTAAAATGAATGAGAAAAAATGTAAAAGATGTGAATATAAGGATATTTGCTTTAAAAATTAGTATTCATACTGCTAAAATGCTAACTGCACTTAAAATGAAGGAAAAATTCAATTTTATTCTAAAGTGTAGCATATAAGATAATGTTAATAATAACATTTCCTATAATCACCATAACATACTAACTATCGCCTTACTAAAACAATTTTATAATAGTAAAAAAAATAATAAAGGAGTTATAAAAAATAACTCCCCTATATGTCCATAAACATGAATTAAAACTTAATATTGTCTCCAAGACGTTTAATGTCAAAAACAGCTGTATCTGCAATTGACATTACAGCAAGAACACCCGCTTGAGTTGGATCCGTAATAATTAAATCAGCATGTTTTGTTACACTTCCAGGCATATTAAGTGAAATAACAATCAAATTACTTTCTTCTTTAACTTTCTTTACAGCTTCAGTAATTGCACCGCCCATAAGTGAACCTGCTAGAACTAAAGCACTTACACGAGGCAATCTTGAAATAGCTTCAATAGCTTCAGCCAAATTCTTTTCACCGACTAATGGTAATGTATCAATACTTATACGCTCACCACGTATATTGTGCCGATCAGCCTCAGTAATCGCACCCATAGCTACTTGAGATACCTGTGCTCCACCACCAATGATTATTATACGTTTTCCATAGATATCCAACTGTGAACCATGTAATTCAACTGATTTAATTTCAGGAATACGTTTTAAATCTGAAACTAGCCTATCAATATCTACAACATGTTCAAGTTCCAAGTTGATGGAACCAACATTATTCTTTTCAACGAAAAGATGAACATAACTAATATTAGCACCATGCTCGGTGATAACATCAGTAACATCATCTAAAACGCCTTTTCTCTCATCCGCTTTAATTGTTAATGTACAATCACTCATTTTTTGGCCTTATTTTATCGAGTTCTGCGTGTGCCCTTTTCCACATACTTAAATAATTGTCATCTTCAGTAACTGGGATTACTTCCAGACCCAAATCTTTATGTTCTTGAATCCATTCCTCATGGAAAACTGGTATTTCAATTTTTATTGGTTCGGAGGTTTTATTTACAACTATTAAATTTCTGTAAGGAAAATCCCATTCAACAATGTATCCTCCAAGACTTACCATATGATACGGCCTCATAACAAATTTCATAAATAATTCCTCCTTATAATAACCCTAGTACGATTGATAATACTCCAAGTAATGTTGCTCCCAATATTGTTGGCAATAACTGCCTATTTGTAAATACTGGGCTGAATGCTGATAGAATTCCCATCATAAATACGAATATCAATGCCACAACTACATTAACCAAAATTCCCCATGAATATATGCTTGGCGGAATTCCAATAAACAATACTGAAAAGACACAGCCAAGTACAAACATGAAAAATCCTCTTGTAAGGTAGACAATTGACCTGTATTTTGCAGCATATTCCATATATGGCCCTTCAATAACATCTGATTTAGCTTTAATTATGGAAAATGGATATTCATTCAATATAATCATATAACCTATGAAAAATACAATAGCTGCAATTCCACCAGCTACAGTGAATAAGAATGGCCCATGCAATTGTTGATATGCTACAATATCCCCTAAGAAAATACTTTTAGCAAAGGTTACAGGAGCAAACAATGCTAAATACAATGGAAAAGACCCATATGTAATCATTCTAAGAGACCTTTTCGCACTGATATCTTCAACAAATGATCTTTGAACATTTAAATGAGCTCCTCCTTTTACAAGGTCAGGGAACGGCATTCTTAAAGACATTACAGATTTAGACAAGGATCCCATTAATACATAACATATCTCTTCTACTTTTAAAAATCCAACAATAGCCACTAAACTTGAAAGCGCTGGAATTTTATAAGCTTGAGGAGTCAATGTAACAAGCACACATAAAACCACGATGAAACAGATTATAGGCAATATTTTGTATAACTTAGGAACAGGAGATGAAATCTCCACATTTTCCTTGAATAGGAATTTCAATGGCGCCATAATTCCTGGAGAAATTACAAGCGGTCCAATTCTTTGTTGAATTCTTGCATGAACATATTTTCTCTCAATTCCCGGAAGCAATGTTGAAATTACAAAACAAACTAGTACTGTAAGAACTACTGCAAGGACTGAATTTATTAATGTATTTCCAAACATGATTTACCTCCTGATTATTTCAATTGCCCTGTCCGTACAAGTGAAACAAGGGTCACATTGTACAATACACAATTGGGCATCTGTGATTTGATCTCCAATACATGCATATTGCATTGCACCGATATTTGCCATTGATGGAGTTCTTATTACACAGTGCCTTACTCTTCCACTTTCAAGTGCATAAGAATGATACAAAGTTCCTCTTGGAACTTCAATGTAACTTTGAGTAATGTCTGTGTCAACCATTTCCCAGTCATGATTAACCAATTTACCTTCAGGAATGTTTGCAATAGCTTGCCTGATGATTTTTATTGATTCAAAAGACTCTAATGCTCTCATCAATAAATTGGATTTTACATCACCGTCAGGTTGTGTGATAACATTGAAATCAAAGTTGTCATATTCGAACATTGTAGTTCTCAAATCTCTTGCAACTCCGGTAGCCCTTAAAGTTGGTCCGGTAACGGCGAGCTCAATAGCCTGTTTTTGAGGCAATACTCCAATACCTTCAATCCTTGACATTACAATAGGATCTGCTGTAAACCTATTAGCAAAGTCTGTGAGTCCTTCTTCGACTTTGACTAAATCATCTTTAATTCTTTGGATTTTTGCTTCATCCAATTCACATCTAGGCCTTACTCCTCCTAAAACGGAACATCCATATTGAACTCTGTTTCCGCCAATCATTGCAAGCAGTTCCATGACAATTTCTCTTAAGTAAAATGCCCTCATTGAAAATGTTTCGTGTGCTAACACTTCACAACCATGAGCCAAATACAAGAAATGGGAATGCAAACGTTCAAGTTCACTCATAATTACACGAATATATTCAGCTCTTTCAGGAATTTCAATGCCTAAACCAATTTCAGCTGTTCTGCATGAATTCCATATATGTGCATTAGAACAGATTCCACAGATTTTTTCTGTAAGTGAATTTGCTTTTTGAACTGGCAGGCCTTCCATGATTCTTTCAATACCCCTATGATTAACACCAATAGTTATTTCGGCTTCTTGAACTATTTCGTCTTCTACAAAAAACCTTACCCTATATGGCTCCAATGCAGCGGGGTGAACTGTACCCATTGGAATTTCAGTTTCAATTATATCACTTCTCGGTACTTTCTTATCCATTTAATCCCCTCTCAGTCCGCATCTAATAATATAGGTAAAAGTGACACAACTCCAGCTAAAACATCCTGCGGCCTTACGGCACAACCAGGGATTTTTGCAGCAACTGGTATAATATTTTCAACTGGTCCCTCAATTTCTTCAGAAGGAATGTCACCATAACAATTCTTATAAACACCACCCATTAAAGCACAACTTCCTGCAGCCACAACCAATTTTGGATTAGGTATAGCTTCATAAATTTTCTCTAATGGTTTTCTATTTAAATGTGTAACCGGCCCTGTTACAACTAAAACATCAGCTTCACGAGGATTCCAAGTTAAAAACACATTATATTGCTCAGCATCAAATCTAGGTGATAATATGGAGTTTACAATTTCAATATCGCATCCATTACAACCACCAGTATAAACTAACATGACGTGTATTGCTCTTGCTCTTGAAAATGATTTAATTCCCATCTAATCACCTTCCTCTCTATTTTTTAATACAGTATTATCTGATAAATACTGTGCAATAATCTTAAGCTTATCATCAGATATCTTAAATGGTTGATCAAGGAATTGTGAAATATCAACTTCCTGGTCACCAACACAACTTGGGTGTACAGTTCCTTTTTGTCCATACAATGAGAATATTGGACAGAAATCATGACAATAATAACATACCACACATTTTTCAAGATTAATTTCAGGTACTTTATCTTTAGTCCAATTATCAGTTAATTTAACAGGATTTGCTAATGGTTTCATCTCAATTGCCCCTGTTGGACATACATTAGCACAACCAGAACACCCAATGCAAGCTTTTTCATCAACTCTATCATCCACCTCAACTGATAGTGTGGATATCTGTCTTCGTAGTTCCATATCTGTAACTCTATCAGCGGCGAAAAAGATTCTTTTGAAGTTGGTAAAAGCTCCTTCTAAAGCTATTCTAATTAAATTTCTCATTTAAATACCCTCTATTGAATCTTTAAAATTTCTCTCGAATAAAAATGCTCTTGCAGGACATGCATTTTTACATGCTCCACAATAGGTACATTTTTCTTCATTTACTATGAATTGACCATCAACTTCATCGATTGCATCATATGAACAAGTCTTATGACATAATCCGCAATGCATACACAATTGTTGTTCAATGAAATTAAATCCATCTTTAATCTCATTTTTATACATTGTAGATTTTGGAATAGCATCAACCGGACAATGTACTGCACAATTTTCACATAAGATACATTTATCCAAATCAACAGAAATTGTTCCTCTGTGCAATGTAATTGCGTCTTCTTGACATACTTCAACACAGATACCACAGCTTATACAATCATCTGTAACTTTTCCATCCCATGTGTGAGTCATGTATTGGCGTGCACCGACCTCATCACAGACTTGTGCACACTTTCCACAGGATACGCAAAATCCAGCCAATGCAGGCAATTCTTCATCATTATACTCATCATAGATAAACATTTCATCGTCTTCACGTAATGTATGAATCGGACATGAATTGATTGCAATTTCGTGAGTTGTATTTTCAGTATCACTTGAAGGATCGTATCTTAATTTGCCTCCAACATTTTTATGTGATTCATTTTCACATAAATCTGCACATAATCCACAATTTAGACATGAAATAATTGAGCCTTCTGGTTTTTGATTCAATTTGTTAACAATTATTTCAAAATCATCGACAGAAATTGCATTGTTAGGACATGCCTTCATACAATTAAGACAAAGTGCACATGAAGTCTTATTTACGATTTGATATTTATTCATAGACTCATTTGGACAAACATCACTACAGATCCTACATTCCCTACAAATTCCTTCATCCCTATCAATTTTTACATGAATAGCTCCTGTTGGACAATATTCCTGACATCTTCCACAAAAGATACATTTTTCTGTGTCAGTTCCGAAGTAACTTCTTGTCACCTCTTTAACAGTGCTTTCACTTTTGTGTGGAACATTATCTAAAGGAGGATATAATATTTTTAAGGACTCAATTAAATTAAGTTGTTTATCTTTTTCCATTTCATATCCATCAACACGATTTGGACAAGTTTCAGCACATACGCCACAACGTGAACAGATACCATAAACAATCCCTTCTTCAATTGTGATGTTATTTGTAGGGCAATTGTGCATACACATTCCGCAGCCATTACATTTGGCCCTATCTACAACATAACCACCATAACTGTTTTGGAATATTGCACCATTAGGACAGTTCTTATAACATATTCCGCAAGTAAGACAGCTGAAAGCTCTTCCATTGATAAACTTAATGGCTTTTGTAGGACATTGTTTAATACAATCTCTTTTTCCTTCACATGTATTAGTTGTTAAAAACATTATAAAAACTCCTTATTTACTCCTTGCAAAAAGTAGTTTGCCTACAAAAATTCCTATTAATGCAGATAAAAATGCAGTAGAAATCGGTAAATCTGTGTAAAATGGATAGTTACCAGATTGCCATGCTACGATAATTCCTGCAATAAGTATCACGATAAATGATGCTTTAGTGAATTTTGTGTCACCAACATTAAGTTTAATTTGAGACCCAATAACTAAACCCAATATCAATCCAAATATTATTGGTCCTAAACTTAACATCATTCACCCTCCTCTACAAACTTCTTAAATCCGGCAAATGCAATAACAATTGCGGATAGACCTGCAAATACTTTCAAACCTACAAATATATTGAGATATGGAATGATACCTGCATTAGTTACATCCGGATAGTGGAATATTGCTTGAGTGGCTGCAGGAACTACATTTAGCAAATCAGTTCCAAAGTTATATAAGTAAAATCCACCAAGGAACAATCCAATCAATCCAAAGACTACAAATCCTAATGCACCGACAGATTCTAAAACTTCAATATATAAGTGTGACAATTCTAATGGAGAATTACCTACTCCATAAACAAGAACAGATAATATAATTCCACTAGCTATCATTGCACCTCCTTGGAAACCACCACCAGGAGTGATGTGTCCTCCGAGGATAGTCATTATACCTAAACAAATTAAAATGATTGAAATTGGTAAAGATATTAGTTTTAAAATTACACTGCCTTGAGTCATTGTTTATCCCCCAATAATCCTCTACCAAATATAAGTAATACCACTAAACCAGCAGTTAACAATATAATTGATTCTCCTAATGTATCGTATGCTCTGAAATCAAAGATAACAACGGTTACAAGGTTTGGAGCTATCTGAGTTCCCAAAGCATTATAAATATTGCTTACACCAGGATTTATCATGTTACTTAAATGGAATACCGCATCGAATAAAGTAACAGAAAATATTGCTGCGAACACTGCTGCAATTAGACTGCGAATTGTTGCTTTTTCAGACAAGATTACCACCCCAGTACATGAATACAACTATAATTGAAAGTGTTATAACTGCATAGAATACCATTTTTTCCAATGAATCTTCCTGTTCAATCTTAAACTTAGGAATAAGTGGAATATGAGAAATTAATAAAATCGCCAATATTAATGTAACTAATCCAGCAAGCAAAACATTAACATGTCTTAGCAATATTGCTGATAAAACTAATGAAACGATTAAAAATATTTCAGATGTAATACTACCGGAAACATCTGCATTAGTTACAGGGCCTGGTGAAAACAATTTTTTAAATTGTTTTACAACATCGAATATTTGATCATATAGTTTCATAAAATCCCTCCTACAAAGCTAGAAATTCCATTAACAACAAGGTCTGGGAATAAACCTAAACCTATAACAAGGAGTAATAATATTCCCATTGCAAAAATCATTGCACGAGGAACTTCTTTGCCTTCCACTTCCAGTTCTTTTGGTTTTGGTCTTAAGAACATCACATAGAATGTTTTTACAAATACCACAAATGTAGCTATACTCACCATAATGGCCAAAATAGATAGTTCAGGGAATCCACAGTTTAAAGAAGCTTGAACAAGCATTAATTTAGATTGGAATCCGCTTAATGGAGGAACACCAGCCATTGCCAAACCAGCAATCAAAAGCATGATACTTACTTTTGGATGATATGCTAAAAGCCCTCCAATCTTACGTGTATCCACTTCATTTGTTGCATTTACAATTGCACCAAATCCAATGAATAGTAATGCAGTAATAATAATTTCATTCAATGCTTGGAACAAACCAGCAGTTATTGCATAATTAGTTCCAAGACCTATACCTAAACCTATGAAACCAAGTTCACCTACAGCTAAAAATCCGATCATTCTTCTGAAGTCTGTTTGGGTAAGCGCAAGAGAGACGCCCAATATCATAGCCAAGATAGAGAAGAAGACTATGAGAACTTCAAATATTGGTAATGTAGAATAAATTCTATGCATAATCAATACAATTGAAATCATGGATATAACTGTAAATGATTGAAGCAATGCTGCCCCATGAGGTTCTGCTTTTGAATAAATTCCAGATTTTATAGTATGGAATGGTGGTAAACCAGAGGCATATAACCAACCAAAGAATATTAATCCGAGTGAAGTTAAAAATACTGGAGATGTAGCGTCAACTAAACCCTTATGAACAGCAGTTGCAATATCGGTAACATTTACACTACCAGTCAAAGCCAATAAGAATCCAATTCCTAAAAGCATGATTGGAGAACCAATTGACCCTAAAATCATATATTTTAAAGCCATTTCATAACTATAATCAATCGAAGAAGCTGCAACAATACCTACTTGTGCTAGTGCCAGTATTTCAAAGAATACGAACATGTGGAATATATCATCAGTCAATAGCATTGCAGTAACTGCAGCTGTACCTAAGAACAATAAGAATAAATATGGTCCTGAAACTTCCTTATATTTAGTTAAATAAATGAATATAACTAAAAATGTTAAAAGACCTAACATTGCGATGAATATTTGTTGTAAGAAAGTAAATGAATAGGTAATTGCAGGATGATATACGAAACTTGTCACATTATCCAAAATAGGCTCATATCCACCAAAGTAATGCAATCCATAATTAGACAATAACGGAATCAATGGAAGACAAATTGCTACAACAAATGCGAAAATCTTAGTCACCTTATTGAACTTTGAAAATGCACTGATCAACAATGCAGCCAACAAAGGAACAATAACCATTAATGGGATTAATTCATTCATTGTATTCCTCCTGTTTTGATGTATCCGCCAACATTACTTTTGTGCTTAAAGTACCATATCTTCTATAAAGAACCATTACTAAAGCAAGCATAACGGCCAAAGTACTTGCCCCAATTACAATACTGGTAAGTACTAAACCAAAAGGCAATGGATAAGCAGCATTTGTAGCGAACCATGATGTGTCCATTCCAGGCATTAGAATAGGCACTACGCCACCTGCCTTATAACCAATAGCAACAATGAATAGATTAGCACCTTCTTCAATAAAACTAATACCAATTATCTTTTTTATGATATTATCAACGAAAATTGCTGAGTAAAGTCCAATGACAACCAAAGCAACTGATGTTAACAATATCGCAAGTTGTGTTTGTGCCATTAGCTATCCTCCCTTTGAGTTTTCTGTACAGCCAACGCAATGAATACAGGAATAATTGCTGCACCAACAATAGCTTGAGTTAAAGCTACATCAGGCGCCAATAATATTTGGAAGAGAACTGCAAGGGCCCCACCAGAAAATCCTGTTAAAATAGCTGTCTTTAGCAAATCTTTCTGAATAAGAGCAAGAATTGCACTTAAAACTATAATTAAACATAATACAAACTCTAACATCTTACTCATCCTCGTCAATTTCTAAT
>CAJGDA010000016.1 GCA_904501935.1 uncultured Methanobrevibacter sp.
ATTATAAAGTTATTGGCGAAGTTACAGATTCTGATGTCATTGAACTTACTTTGGAAAACGGTTTTGTTGAAACAATTAAAAATAAGGGTTATGAACACTATGTTAGTGAGTAATGAATTGTATAAGAAAAGTTCAAAAACACAAAAGATTAGATGTGAGATATGTGCCAATTACTGTAAAATAGCTGAGGGTCATGTTGGAGTATGTAGACAACATAAAAACGTTAATGGCGAGCTGTTTGATGAATCTTATGGAATTGTTTCATCATTAAGTCCTGATCCTATTGAAAAAAAGCCTTTACATCATTTTCTACCGGGAACTTTTACATATTCTATCGGCGGTTTTGGATGTAACATGACATGTTTGCATTGTCAGAACTATATGATATCACATGAATATGATAAATATTCAAGAGGAATTAAAATAACACCAGATGCAATTGTGGAAAATGCACTTAGATATAATTGTAAGTCAATTGCTTGGACCTATAATGAACCTACGATACACTTGCCTTTCAACATGAAAACTTCACTGCTTGCAAAGGAAAAAAACTTGAAAGTAATCTATGTAAGCAATGGCTATTATTCGGATAAGTCCCTTGAAGAGGTTTTGACCTTTGTGGATGCATTTAATATAGACTTGAAATCAATGTCCAGTGAATTTTACAGAAAGGTCTGCGGTGCGGATTTGGATGTTGTTTTGGATAATTTGATAAGGATATATTCTGAAGGTAAACATTTAGAGATTACAAATTTAATAATTAATGACTATAACGATTCTATTGAAGAAATAACTGAATTATGTGATTTTGTAGTTGGTGAATTAGGCACGAATGTTCCATTGCATTTTTCAAGGGCATTCCCACACTATAAAATGAATGATATATCCCCTACAAATCCTGAAATTTTATTTAAAGCAAGGCAAATAGCTTTAGAAAAAGGCATTGAAAATGTGCATTTAGGAAATATCTAAAAAATAGATTAAAGAGTTAATCTATTCAGAAAAACTAACTCTTTCGAATTTTTCAATTGTTTTGAGTGATTTTGTTGCGTCCACACCTATTTTTGTAGTTGTTCCATCACTTTCAGCGACAGGATCAAGTGAAGACCCACGTACATTCGGAACAATCATAATGTCTCTGTCCCCTTTAACGCGTGTAGCTATTGCATACTCAACATCTTCTGCATCGAATACATTGACATCAGTGTCAACAACAGTACAATGCTTAAGTGAAGGGTGAGCTGACAATGCAGCCATAATGGCATTTTTACCGTCACCTTCAGTTTGTTTATTGATTGAAACAACAGCATGCAACCAGCAGCAACCGCCTTCGGTTAAGACAACATTTTCAACTGTAGGAACTGCATTTTTAACAGCTTTAAATATTCTAGGCTCTTGAGGCAATCCTTGTAATAATTTATGTTCAAATCCTGCCGGAATAATTGCATGATAGCAAGGATTGTCCTTTTTGATATGCATCTTTTCTAGATTGATGACAGGCTGGTCACGGATAATGTCATAAGTATCGGTTAAATCGACAAAAGGACCTTCGGCAACAGTTTCAGTCACGGAAATTTTACCTTCCAATATGATGTCAGCTTGCGGAACTTCAAGTTCACCACATTTAATCAGTTCCAACTGTCCATCTTTAAATGCATTTGCTACTTCCATTTCATTGAAATCTATAGGTATTGAAGTAGTGCTTGCAAGCAGAATTGCTGGATCCATTCCAATTGCTATTGCAATATCTAAGTCTTCACCGGCTTTTTGAGCATTCTGGAAATAGGTATAGAGGTTTCTTGGCACGATTCTGATAACTAATCTTTTGTTGTCAAGCACCATCATTCTGTGGATTGAAGCGTTTTGGATTCCAGTTACCGGATCACGTGCAAATACAACGCCTGCAGTAATGTAAGCTCCGCCATCTCTTGTATAATGAGTTAAAATTGGAATTTTATTTAAATCGATTTCTAATGTATCATATTCTGAGAAATCTGTGAATTTTTCCACTTTAATTGGATTTTCCATTGCAGTAATTATTTTTTCAGTAATCTCGGAAACTTCGCAATTAATGGACTTTGCTATTTTATCCCTTGTATTACAAATTCCAGAAATAACCGGAATATCAAATCCTTTAACGTTTTTTATGATAACAGTATCTTTAGGGTATTTTCTTAATAGTTTTCCTATTTCAAATTCAGTCGATAGCTCTTCTGTAATCTCAATAATGTTTTGGTCATTGATGTTCATAGTATCACTATAAATTAATTTTTTTGTCTTTTAATTTGTCTAAAAGTTCTGTAATATTAGGGTCATTAATTGCAAGAATTTCTGCAGCTATTACAGCAGCATTTTTACTGTTATTTATTCCAACAGTTGCAACAGGAACTCCTGGTGGCATGCTGACAGTAGTAAGCATGTAATCATCATTATTTTCATTAGTACATGGCACGCCAATTACAGGCCTATCGGTAAGTCCTACAAGTCCACCGGTAACCTGTGAAGAATTCGAACTGATTCCAATGAAAATTTTTGCATTTTTCATTGATTTAACATAATTTGTGAATTTTTTTGTAGACCTGATTGGACAAACGACTTTGGTATCATGAGTAATTTTAAGCCTGTCTAGAATTACTGTAATTTTTTTAGCATTAACCACATCCGCTTGTCTTCCAACAATAATCGCTACTTCAGCGTCTTGGTTTTTACAGCATATTTCCTCTTCGTTTACTTTGATTTCATTTATTTCAAGATTTTTAATTCTTAAAAAGTCGTTTTGAAGGAATTTTTTTTCTATTTTATCGACTATTTCTTCATTGCTTTTTATTACTTTTTCAGCATACTCCTTTCTAAGATTTATTACTTTTTCACGTACTTCTTCATCATGAATACCGATATATTGGGCAGCGAGTATTGCAGCATTATCTCCCCTGTCAATTCCGACGGTTGAAATTGGGGACGGATATGGCATTTGAACAATTGATTGCAGTGCATCAATACCGCTGGTTTTTACATCAACTGGAACTCCGATGACAGGTCTAGGTGTATAGGCTGCTATTGCACCCGGTAAATGAGCTGCAAGTCCAGCTATACCAATGAATACTTCTATTCCTGCATTAGTTCCTTGTTCAACAAGTTCACG
Organism: uncultured Methanobrevibacter sp.; assembly: GCA_904501935.1. GTDB lineage: Archaea > Methanobacteriota > Methanobacteria > Methanobacteriales > Methanobacteriaceae > Methanocatella. The sequence goes on from CAJGDA010000016.1 coordinate 3,143, forward strand.
AACTAAATCAGGGGTTCTATGTGCCGATGCGATTTTTAAACTGTATGGTATTTCTAATTTTTCTAAAATGTTCATACATTTTTCAGCTATATCTATATCTGATCCACTTCCAAGAATAATCATTATCTTTGGTGTCATTTAAAAATCCCTTCTAAAATAAAATTTTATTATTATAGAATATTGATTTTAAAATATATAAATTATCATAGATTTATTAAAATCAATAATATTTTTGTTTTATTGAATGATTATGGAATATTTCAAAAACATTTATAACTATTTAAATGACAAAAATATTTACATAGTAACTTTTAATGGAGAAATTTAGAGTGTATTGGTTTTTCGTAATCCTTGCTTTTTTATTAGCAAGTATAAAAACTCAAAAGCCTAAGAAATATCAAAAGGTTTCTGTAATCATTCCTGCTTATAATGAGGAAGATACAGTAGCTAAGGTTGTTGAAGTAATTAAGAAAGTATCGGTAGTAGATGAAATCATAGTTGTAAATGATGGGTCTATCGATAATACTGAAGAGGAAGCTAAAAAAGCCGGAGCTATTGTAATCAACCATGAAACTAACAAAGGTAAAGGTCAAGCTCTATACACTGGTTATCAGAATGCTGAATGTGATATCATTGCTTTTATTGATGCTGACATTTATAATTTGACTTCTTCTAAGGTTGAAGCGATGATTAAGCCAATTCTTGAAGGGAAAACTGATATTACTAAGACTAAATTCTCTCGTGCTAGTGGACGTGTTACTGAACTTACTGCAAAGCCACTTTTAAATTTTTTCTTCCCGGAAATTTCATTCGAACAGCCGCTGAGTGGTCAATTTGCAGCAAAAAAAGAAGTTTTGAAAAGAATTAACTTTGAAAGCGATTATGGTGTAGATGTAGGTATTGTCATTGATGCTGATGTATTGGGAATCCCAATAATGGAGGTCGACATTGGTGCAATCGAACATGACATGTCTCCGCTTTCCGATTTAAATATAATGGCTAATGAAGTTGTAAGGACCATCATAGGCCGTGCTAATAAGTATGGTAGGGTTACAATGATAGATGACATTGGTTATTATATTAGAATGTCTATTGTTGGTTTATCATTAATTATCCTCGGTTTGTTTACATTGTTCTTTGTAAAATTCGTTCCTTTAGCGGTGGGTGTTATCATTACCTTAATTGGTGTAGTGCTTAGTGTTTACTACATAATTAAAGTTATTGTAAAATCCGTTGACATGTTTAGAAAGACACCAGGGGGAAATTTATTAAGGTCTTTTGTTAAAATTCATTTTCCTATGATTATATCAATTATCGTGTTGCTTTTAATGATTTCAACATTTATTGGTGCAGCACACTATGAACATGGAGTTTTGTCAATTGAACCAAACTCAAGAAACTTAATTATTTATGCTGATGATTCCCCAAGAGACAATACGATTTCTGTGAGAGGACCATATGCAATTGATACAGCTATTGAAAACGAATCAAATCAGGTAAGGATGCCTTCTGATGCGATGATGACTCTGGGCATAAGTGTCAATGACACGATTGTTGTTGATAATGTAGAGTATTTAATCAATGAAACTAGACCTGGAGAATCAGATACTTTAAGACTGCCGATTCAAGCTCAAAATTTCCTTGATGTGGACACAGGTGATGTAATTCAAAATAGTCGTTTAAAAGAAATTTTTGAAGGTTGTGCAATGACTCATGGCTTTGAAGTAAACAATACTACAATAAAAGAAAAATTCATTATAACTTCAAGAGATAAGAATGCATCTGTTTTTGATGTAATAATTGATAATAGCTCAGCTTTCACTTCATCAGGAATATTTAAGAATAACTCAACTTATAATATAATGGCAGGTGGGGAACTTATTAGTTCTTTTAAATATGAAGATGGCTTAAATAAGACTTTTACAGATAATGGTCATGAAGTTAAAATATTATTTAGAGATACAAATTCTACTTCAATAAAGGTATTTACCCGTGAAAATCAAGATTATTTCCTGAACTTTGATTTTCATTAAAAAATAGTAAATAAAATCTAGAAATTTAATTCTAGATTTATTTTCTGTCGTATGCTTTTACTGCTTCTTCAACATCATTATAAAGACCTAAAGCAGCAAGTGCACCAACTTTTCCTTGCTCACCAGTTACTGCAATCAATGGAATATTCAATTCTTCTGCTGTTTTTTCTGCAGTTTCAACATCCATCATTCCAGTTTTTGTAGCAATGGAATATTCTCTTAATTTTTCTGGAATATCTAATCCTTCTAAAATAGCAATCGCTGTTTTATCAGATAATGTATCCCTTTTAAGAATTTCGATAACTCTGTCGATTAAATCCTGCTTTTTATCAGTTTCAACTGCAAAAGTTAAAGCAATTGAAACACAATTTTGTGTTTTATGAGGATTATGTGGATATAGTTGAACAATAATATGATCTAAGTATTCAAATCCTTCGCTTGCAAGTTCAACTCCTAAATTGTGAGCCATAGTCCAGGTTGCTCCAGCATCTTTAGTATCAGTGTCATCAACACCGATAACTACCTTTTCAAGTTTTGGAGTTACTACTGTTGCCCTTCCGACTTTTGAGCCTCCTCCACTTTCTATGAGTTCAATGTATTTAACGCCTTTACCCATTCCTCTGCACATTCCAGCTCCAACTCCAGCACCAGCAAGACCGGCATGAGTTACTTTGACTTCATCACCATCAACAACAATTTCATCAATTCCCGCTGCATTGAAACTAGCTTTTAAGTCTAGTGGAGCTGAACCAACATGACAGAAGTAAACATGCTTATTTCCATCACGGTAAGCTGAATCAATTAGCTCAGAGTTATTCCTGTATTGATTTAACAACCAATGAGATCCTGAAATACATGGGTGATATTCAACGAGTTCAACTTTATCACCATCTACCATAGTCAATACTTTTTCGTATGGTGCGACCCATGGGTCATTAAATTTTTCTTTTAATTCGTTTGGTTTTAAAATTTCCATTTAATCACTAGATTTCTTTTAATCTGTCGCACATTTTAATAGCCGCTTCAACAGCACTTTTTGCGTTTTTAACACGTCTGTGAGCATCTAATCTTGTCATTCCAGGACCGGTAATTCCAAGTGCTACTGGAGTATCATATTCAAGCGCCAAGTCAGCTATTTTACGAGAAGCATGTTGCGCCACGATTTGATCATGGTCAGTTGCACCTTCAATTACGGCACCTAAGGTGATGATTGCATCATATTCTCCTTTTTGTAATAGTTTTTTAATTACAAGAGGCATATCAAACACTCCAGGAACAGCGACAACTTTTGTAATTTCACAGTCTCTGTTTTTTGCTTCTGCTTTAGCTAATTCTAACATCATTTGTGTAATATCATAATTAAATTCCGCAACAACTGCTGCTATTTCATATTTTACCATTTTTATCAAACCTCTTTAATTTACATACTTCCACTAAATATAATGAGAAGGAATCCTGCAACACCACTTACTACCATAATGAATATGATAAAAAGTGCTGCTAATTGCATTTTAGTTAACTTTTTAAAATCCATATTTTTTACTCCATTTTATTCTATAGATTATTTTTAACTTCTTCAGCCAGTTCCATTGTAGTAGCAGAACCGCCTAAATCACCAGTTAAAACATCAGCATCATTCAATACTTTTAAAATTGCGGCATCAAATCTGTCCGCAGCTTCATTTTCACCGAGATATCTAAGCATCATAACGGTTGAAAGCATCATAGCTATTGGATTTGCTTTATTTTGGCCTGCAATATCAGGCGCCGAACCATGAACAGGTTCAAATAATGCACCCTTTTCACCAATATTTGCAGATGGGATTAAGCCGAGTCCTCCAACAAGACCCGCACCTTCATCAGACAATATATCTCCAAAAAGGTTAGTTGTGACGATAACTTCAAAGCTTTCCGGCTGTGTAATAAGATACATTGCAGTTGCATCCACATAAAAGTCCTCAGTTTCTATTTCAGGATATCTTTTAGCAACTTCATAAAAAATTTCTTTAAACAAACCATCACTTTTCTTTAATACGTTTGCTTTGTGAACGCCGGTCACCTTAGTTTTATTGTTTTCTTTTGCATATTTGAAAGCATAATCGATAATTCGCTCTTCAGCATCTCTTGTTATAATACGTTTAGCTATTGCACCTTCATCAGTATAACTTTCTTGATTTGCAATATATAGTCCTTCAGTATTTTCACGCACTATCATGAAGTCAATATTATCAGATAATGAGTTGGTATTAGGATAAGATTTAACTGGCCTTAAATTTGCAAACATTTTCATTTCTTGACGAATTTTAACAATAACATCAGCGGCAGTTTCACCTGCAGCACCGAATAAACAAGCATCGACATCTCTTATAATATCTAAAGTTTCTTGAGGCAGAGCGGTTCCATTTTTTTCAAGACACTCATCCCCAGCTTCGCCATAGATATACTCAAAGTCTATACCTAATGAGTCTAAAACATATATTGCTGCTTCCATTACTTCTTTTCCTATTCCATCTCCAGGAACAACAGCAATTTTGTATTTATCTTTTATTTTTGAGGTATTCAATTAAACCACCTTGTTCTAATATTTCTAACATGAATGGAGGCAATTTTTTAAATGTAATCTTTTCACCATTTGAAGCGGTTATTGTTCCTTCATCCATATCTACTTCGATTTCATCTCCATTTTCTACAAGTTCTGTAATTCCGGGAGCTTCAAGAAGGGGAACTCCAACGTTTGTAGCGTTTCTATAAAAAATTCTTGCAAAGGATTCAGCTATTACAGCAGATATTCCAACGCCTTTCAGTGCAATTGGCGCATGTTCTCTTGAAGAGCCACATCCGAAGTTCTTACCAGCAACGATAAAGTCTCCTTTTTTACATTTTTTATCAAAATCCGGATCCAATCCTTCCATACAATGAGCAGACAATCTTTCTTCATCAGTGTAAATTAAATATCTTCCTGGCACGATAATGTCTGTATCAATGTCATTTCCAAATTTCCATGCTGTTCCTTTCATATTATCACTCCGGGGCCATAATCCTTCCTTTAATTGCTGAAGCAGCCGCAACAGCAGCAGAAGATAAATATACTTCTCCGTCAGGACTGCCTTGTCTTCCTTTAAAGTTTCTGTTTGAAGTTGAAAGGCTTACTTCTCCAGGTCCAATAATTCCGGTATGCCCTCCAAGACATGGACCACAACATGGAGCAGATACAAGCGCTCCTGCTTCAATAAATATTTTAATTAGACCTTCTGCTAATGCTTTTCTGTAAACTTCTCTGGATGCAGGTATAACCAACATTCTAACTCCATTAGCTATTTCATTACCTTTTAAAATTTTTGCAGCTTCTCTTAAATCTTTTAGTCTACCATTTGTACATGAACCCAAGAATACCTGATCGATTTCTACATCAACTTCACTTACCGCCTTTACATTATCAACATTATGAGGACAGGCCACTTGCGGCTCCAAATCACTTACATCCACATCAATTATATTAAGAGAAGATGAGTTTAAGTCGGTTTTATAAATTTTATAAGGTTTTTTTGAACGTGATTCAACGTATTCTATTGTTTTTTTGTCAGGTTCTACCAAACCGGTTTTTCCACCCATTTCTATTGCCATATTACACAAAACCATTCTGTCAGAAACGCTCATATTAGAAACGGTTTCACCAGCAAATTCACAAGCTTTGTATGTTGAACCATCGGCACCAATTTCTCCAATAATATGTAAAATAACATCTTTTGCATAAACATTTTCTTTCAGGTTACCAGTAATGTTAAACCTGTTTGTTTCAGGTACTTTAAACCATAAATTGCCTTCTGCAAATACCATAGCCATATCAGTTGAACCGATACCTGTTGAAAAAGCACCTAATGCTCCATGGGTACAGGTATGTGAATCTGCACCTACAATAACTTCTCCCGGCACGACATGTCCTAATTCAGGCAAAATTTGGTGACATACACCTGCATTAACATCATAAAAATGTTTAATTTCATGTTTTTTTACGAATTCTCTCATTATTATATGATTATTAGCGGAGTCAATAGAATCGGCTGGAACTTGATGATCGAAGGGAATGACAATCTTTGATGAATCCCATACTTTTGAAGCTCCAATTTTTTCAAAAGATTCTACTGAAAGAGGTCCAGTTAGATCATGAGTCATTGCTATATCAATATTTGCTATTACGATATCTCCAGCTTCTACTTTATCTTTTCCAGAAGCTCTAGCTAATATTTTTTCGGAAATTGTTGCCATATTTTAAACCTCTTTTATTTATGATAAATATTTATTGATAATAAAATATATAATGATTACTTTATTTTTAAAAATTTTTAATGTTTATATAATAGGTTTAACATAAATACCTTTATGAGCATGTCATTCTTAAAAAGATTTAGAAAAAAAGAAACTCCCGTTGAAGAGGATAAACCTCCAATTTGGGAAGATAGAATTTTTTGGGTTTCAACATTACAAAAAATAGCTTATCCTGTTTTAAATAATTTAGCAAAGGGATCCCTTAAAAAAAATATGCCTTATGAATCAATTAATCCAGAAGGCAAAAAGTTTTCTCACCTTGAAGCTTTCACAAAAGTGTTTAATGGTATTGCTCCATGGTTGGAACTTGGTGTAGATTCCTCTGAAGAAGGAAAAATTCGTGAAAAATATACTTATTTAACCCTTAAAGCTATTGCAAACGCTATTAATCCTAAAAGTAATGATTATATTTTTGTTGTAGAACCTAAACAATCTTTAATTGATCTCGCTTTATTTGCTCAAGGACTGCTCAGAGCTAAAAATCAAATTTGGCTTAATTTACCAATGCATATTCAAGCTAGAATAATTCGTGAGCTTAAGAATACAAGAATAATTGCTCCTTATGAAAATCATTGGCTGTTATATACTGCCATGATTGAAGCTGCTTTATTGGAATTCACCGGTGAATGTGATAAAGAACGTTTAGTTTATGGAATTCATAAATTTAGAGATGAATTCTATGTTGGAGATGCGATATACTCAGATGGTGAAGATTTTGAAGCAAGTTATTACAATAGCTTAATTATTCATCCAATGCTTAATGATATTTTGACTGTAATGAGAAAATATGGTCTTTCAGATGGAGAATTTTTAGATGTACAATTGATGAGATCATCTAGATTGTCTTCTCAACTTGAAAGAGTCATTTCACCTGAAGGAACTTATCCGCTTTTAGGTCATTCCTTGGCTTATCGTTGTGGTGTTTTCCATTTGCTTTCTCAAGCAATTTTACTTAAAATATTGCCGAGAAATATTAATCCGGCTCAAGTAAGGTCTGCTTTAACAAAAGTTTTGGAAGTACAGTTTGAAAATAATAATAATTTTAATAATGAAGGATGGTTAATTGTTGGATTAAACGGTTCACAAATGGATATTTCTGAAAGTAATGTTAATACCGGTAGCCTTTATGCATGCTGTGCGGTATTTTTGCCTTTAGGTTTACCATATGATGATTCATTCTGGACAGCACCATCTTCTGAATGGAGCAGTTTAAAAGCATGGAATGGACATCAAATAGAGCAAGACCAATCAATTAATTTTTAATTCAATTCATATAAGTTCCCGTAATTATATAATTTAATTTCTTTGGGAACTTCTTTTATTATATTTTTTGTATCAAAAATCACTGCTTTTTTCATATTTTTTAAAATTAAATCATAGTCTAGTTCTTTAAATTCATCATGATCGCATAGTATTAAGGTCAGGTCTGCATCTTTAATAGCTTCATCTAAACTTACAAAATTGTCATTTTTTATATGAGGGTCATGAATATTGATTTCATAATTGTTTTGCATCAATTTAGAGATTACAGCATATGCTGGGCTTTCTCTATCATCATCAGTATTTCCTTTGTATGAAACGCCTAAAACGGCAATTTTTCCTTTTGAAATTATTTTTGATACATATTCACAAACAAAATCAGGCATTGAATTGTTAGTGTCACGCGCTAGTTTAATGATTTTTGCAGTTTCAGGAGCTTTTGCATAAATAAAATACGGATCAATTGCAAGACAATGCCCTCCAACACCAGGACCAGGAGAATGCAAGTTTACTCTTGGGTGCTTATTTGCCATTTCAATAACGTCAAGAGCGTTCACGCCAATTTCAGCGCAAATTTTTGTTAGTTCATTGGCAAGTGCAATATTAACATCTCTAAAAGTATTTTCCATACATTTTGATAGTTCGGCAGTTTTTGCCTCAGTAAGTATTAAGTCACCTTCTACAAATTGGCCATAAACTTCACTTGCTTTTTTTGCGCATTCTGGAGTAACTCCACCAATAATCCTATCGTTATGAATTAACTCTTCAATGATTCGTCCTGGAAGAACTCTTTCGGGACAATGTGCAAGATATAAATCTTTTCCAATACTAAATCCTGCTTTTTCAAATATAGGTTTAATGGTTTCATCAGTTGACATTGGAGCAATTGTTGATTCAATTATAATTGTGTTTCCTTTTTCTAAATATGGCAATATTGATTCGCATGCAACAATTACATAGCTTAAATCACAGCTATAATTTTCAACAATATATGGTGTCGGCACGGTTATTATAAAGGCATCGGCTTTTTGAGGAGTTAGGCTTGCTGTGTATAGTTTATTATTAAGTGCTTTTTTTATAATATCTGATATTCCCGGTTCTTCAATGTGAATTATTCCTTTATTTAGATTGTTTATCATTTCTTCAGATATATCTACTCCAACTACTTCGCAATTGCTTCTTGAAAAAAGTGCTGCAGTCGGAAGTCCAATGTAGCCTTGACCAATAATACATACTTTCATAATACTAACTCCTTTTTTAAATATTAAGTATAATATATATTTAAACTATATAAAAAGTTTTAAGGGATATTATGAAAATTTTAATTACAGGTTCTAATGGTATGTTAGGGCATGATTTAGAGGAAGTTTTAAAAATTAACCATGAATTAATCCTTACTACTTCAAAAACGTTAGATATTACAGATAAAAAATATGTAATGGATTTTATTTGTGAAAAAAAGCCGGATATTGTGATTAATTCGGCGGCATATACTGATGTTGATGCTTGTGAGGAAAATCATGATATCGCTTATTCCGTAAATGGACAAGGTGTTAGAAACTTAGCATTGGCATGTAATGAGTTGAACTGTCCGTTAGTTCATATAAGCACTGATTATGTATTTAACGGTAAAAATAATCGCCCATGGGTTGAAGATGATGAAATTGGACCAATCAACGTTTATGGCAAGAGTAAACTTGAAGGCGAAGAAGCTATTTTAGAAATACTCGATAAGTATTTCATTGTTAGAACTGCTTGGTTATATGGGGTAAATGGCAAAAATTTCCCCAAAACAATGCTTGGGCTTGCTCAAGACCATTCTGAAATAACAGTTGTTTATGATGAGGTTGGTTCACCAACATATACTCCAGATTTGGCATATGGCATTTCTCAGTTGATTGAAACAGATTATTATGGCATTTATCATCTTACAAACTCCGGAAGCTGTTCATGGTGTGAATTTGCAAGATACATTTTTGAGGTTGCAGATGTGAATGTTAATGTCATTCCAGTTACAGCATCTAAATTTTCAAGACCGGCACTACGTCCAAGTTATTCTGTTTTAGAAAATAAAAATTGGATCAAAAATGGATTTAAACCACTTAGAAGTTATAAAGATGCTTTAAAAGAATATATTGGGTTGATTAAATGAATAAAAAATTGGTTTTAATTATTGCATTAATCTTAGCTATATTTAGTATTGGTGTTGTAAGTGCAGGTTTTTTTGATTTTCTACACTTCAACGATTCCAAAGATGTTGATGTAGTTGAAGATGGTGAGTACTGCACAGTCGATGAAGTTGCAGCTTATATTAAGGAATTTCACAAACTACCAAGTAATTTTATAACCAAAAAGGAAGCACAAAATCTTGGTTGGCATGGTGGGCCACTTAAAAAATATGCTCCTGGAAAAAGCATAGGTGGAGATACATTTACAAACAGGCAACATATTCTTCCTGATAGTGATTATAAATATATAGAATGCGATATTAATGCAAATGGAACAAGTCGTGGAGCAGAAAGAATAGTTTATAATACTGGTGACTTTAAAGTGTACTACACTAATGACCACTACAATACATTTAAAGAGGTATAATATGCAGCTTGATGGAAAATTAATAAGGAAAAACGGCCATGATTATATAATGGAAGCATTGGATTTCCCGGATTATTATGGTAAAAACTTAGATGCATTATATGATTGTTTATGCGAAATAGAATGTGAGATTGAATTGATCAACAGTGAAGAGGTTGATGAGGATATTATTGACACTTTCAAAGATGCGGCCTCTGAAAATGACTTTTTGAAATTTGAAATATTATATTAATTATTAAAGACTATAATTTAATTAAGTGATTGTTATGAAAGGTATAGTGCTTGCAGGTGGTTCTGGAACTCGTCTTTATCCTATTACAAAAGCAGTTTCAAAACAATTATTACCTTTATATGATAAACCAATGATTTATTATCCAATTTCTGTTTTAATGCTGGCGGGAATAAAGGAAATATTGATTATTTCTACTCCTAGAGACTTGCCAATGTATAAAGACCTTTTAGGTGACGGGACTAATTTGGGAATTAAGTTTTCATATGCGGTTCAAGATAATCCTAATGGCCTTGCTGAAGCATTTATCATAGGTGAAGATTTTATTGGCGACGATAATGTTGCATTGATTTTGGGAGATAATATATTTCATGGACACAGATTTACAGAAATTCTTGAAAGAGCAACTACTTTAAAAGAAGGTGCAGTCGTATTTGGCTATTATACAAATAATCCTGAAGAATTTGGGGTTGTTGAGTTTGATAAAGAGTGGAATGTACTTTCAATTGAAGAGAAACCGGAAAATCCTAAGTCAAATTATGTCGTACCAGGCCTTTATTTCTATGATAATGATGTTATTGAAATAGCTAAAAGCGTAAATCCTTCAGATAGGGGCGAAGTTGAAATAACCTCCATTAATGATGAATATCTTAAACGTGGGAAACTTAAGGTTGAACTTTTGGGAAGAGGTATGGCTTGGCTTGATACAGGAACTCATGAAGGGCTCCTAGAAGCATCAAACTTCATTTCCACTATTCAAAAAAGACAAGGTTTGTATATTGCATGTCTTGAAGAGATTGCATATCTAAAAGGATATATTGATGATGAAAAATTGTTGAAATCTGCAAAAGAACTCAAGAAGACTGATTATGGTCAATATTTATATAATTTAGTTAAAAAGTGATTTTATGGGAAATTTTAAATTTACTGAAACGGGCATCGAAGGCATGTTTGTTGCAGAACCCACAGTTTTTGAAGACAACAGAGGATACTTCATGGAAACATATCAAGAAAAAGATTTCAAAGAAGCTGGGTATGATTTAACTTTCGTTCAGGATAATCAATCAAAATCATCTAAAGGAGTTTTAAGAGGCCTACATTTACAACTCAATTATCCTCAAGGCAAATTGGTCCGTGTTATTAAAGGAAAGGTTTTTGATGTAGGTGTTGATTTAAGAGCAGATTCGCCTACTTACGGTAAATGGTTCGGAACCATATTATCTGATGAAAATAAAAAACAGTTATACATCCCACCAAAATTTGCGCATGGATTTTTGGTATTGTCCGATGAAGCGGAATTTGTATATAAATGTACGGAATTTTATCATGGGGAAGATGAAAGCGGAATCAAATGGGATGATGAAGACATTGCTATCGATTGGCCATTAGATGATATTGATGAAATTATTTTATCCGATAAGGATAAACAATGGAAATGCCTCAGTGAATCTCAAATTAAATATGGGTGATGTCATGACTAAAATTTTAGTTACTGGTGGAGCAGGATTTATTGGAAGCAACTTTGTTAGGTATATGGTTAATAAATATAGTGAATATGAAATTATTAATTTAGATGCACTAACTTACTGCGGTAACCTTGAAAATTTGAAAGATATTGAAAATAAGGATAATTATTCATTTGTTAAGGGAGATATTAGAGACAAGACTGTTGTTGATGATTTAGTAAAGCAATGCGATTATGTTATTAATTTTGCTGCAGAAAGTCATGTTGACAGAAGCATTTCCGATTCTGAAATATTTATAAAATCCAATGTTTTGGGAACCCAGATTCTATTAAATGCCGCAAAGGAATTTGGAGTTGAAAAATTTATTCAAATTTCCACCGATGAGGTTTATGGAACTTTAGGTAAAGAAGGTTATTTTACAGAAACCACTCCTTTAAAACCAAATAGCCCCTATTCAGCTTCAAAAGCGGGTGGAGATTTAATTACTCGTGCATTTGGTGAGACTTTTGGTCTTCCAATAAATATTACTCGCTGTTCTAACAACTATGGACCTTATCAATTTCCTGAAAAATTGATTCCATTGATGATTTCCAATGCTTTGGAAGATAAAAAATTGCCGGTTTATGGTGATGGAAAGAATGTTAGGGATTGGTTGCATGTTCATGATCACTGTCAAGCTGTTGACTTGGTCATGCATGAAGGAAAACCTGGTGAAGTATACAATATTGGCGGTAACAATGAAAAACAAAACATTGAAATCGTTAAACTAATATTGGATGAATTAAATAAAGATGAATCACTGATTGAATTTGTCACTGACAGATTAGGTCATGATAGGCGCTATGCAATTGATTCTACTAAAATTAAAAATGATTTAGGATGGTCTCCAAGCTATACTTTTGATGCTGGAATTAAAGAAACAATTCAGTGGTACTTGGACAATCAAGATTGGACTAATCAGATTAGAAGCGGTCAGTATCAAGAGTATTATGAAAAAATGTATTCGAACAGGTAAATTTTACATTTGAAATCTACCTCTATTTTTTGGAATTATTCACTTTTTTTTGATTTTTTTTTATTTTTTATATTTTTTTTAATATTTTTTCTATATCTAATCTTTTTTTTAATTCATATTTAAAACTCAATATCTCATTTTGTTTAAGATAATTATATATATCATTATTCTTTAAAAAGAATTAGTGTAAATAATAAATTTTTTTATTTTACAATAGGGAAATGGTGATTGAATGTTGGAGCAATATTTACCTTTATTAGCATTAATTATTTTTGGTAATATTGAAAACTTAGTTTTATCCTCTCAAGGGGTGGTAGCTGGTGTAAATCCTTTGAAATTAGGGATTGCAAGTATCTGTGTTGTTCTTTTTTGGTTGGTGTTCGGAACATTAACAACCCAAATGCTAATACAATATGCTGATTTTATTGAATTCATTGGCGGTTTTGCAATATTTGTTTTAGGTCTTCAAGCTATGATTCAATCAATAAGGGGTGTTTAGTATGACAGAAGATTTAAAACAATTTTTGGCATTGATTGTTTTTGGAAACATTGAGAACTTGATTTTAGCTGCTCAAGGTGTTTCTATGCATGTTGATCCAATAGGCCTTGCCTGGTTAAGTTTATTGGCTGTTACTTGTTGGCTTTTAATTGGAACGTTTGGTACAAAGATGGCAATGAAATATGCACGTTACATTAATTTCATTGGTGGGTTTGCAATTTTCGTTTTAGGTATTCAATCCATGGTTTATGCCATTCCTGGAATGTTAGCATTTTTCCAATAAATTTATGATTGTTTAACATGTCTTATTTAAAACATAAAGTGTATGGCATTTTATTTAAGCTATTTAGATACACTCGAATTGAAGATAATAGGGTTTCCTTTATAATTGATTCAAAAGAATCTTTCAAAGGTAATTTGAATTATATAAAAAAAGAATTTGAAAAAAGGGGAAACTTTGAATTTCATTTTTTTTATAAGGATAAGTTTTCTTTTAGCAGTTTTAAGAAATTGGCCGGCTCCAAATACATATTTTTAAATGATAACTTTTTTCCACTCGCATTCATGAAATTTAATCCAAAAAGCACAATCGTCCAATTGTGGCACGCACCGGGCGCTTCAAAGAAATTTGGAGGATCTGTTGACATTGAAAGCAGGGAAATTCTTAAAAGAATTTCTGAAAATACTGATTATTTGATTGCAACGTCACATAATATTGAAAATTTTTATGCTGAAGCCTTCCAAATATCTAAAAATAAAATTAAAGCTTTTGGACTTCCCCGTATGGATTATTACTTTGAAAATCATGACTTAATCAAACTAAAAGATGATTTCTGTAAAAAATATAATGTTTCCAACGATAAAAAAATCATTCTTTATGCTCCAACTTTTAGGGATGAAGAAAGGTTCAACAATGTTTTTGATTTCTTGAATCTAGAAAAATTTAATGAATCATTGGGTGATGATTACATTCTAGCCTTAAGGCTTCATCCCAAAATTAAAGATTATTATAAGGGGGATATTTCTTCTAATGGCCAATATGTTGATGTGAGCGATTGGGAAAGTGAACAGGAGCTAATGCTAATTAGTGACATGTTAATTACAGATTATTCTTCAATAATGATTGAATATTGCATTTTAAATAAGCCAATTATATTTTTCACATATGATTTGGATAGTTATTTGGCTAGTGAACGTGGATTCTATTATGACTTTAAGAATACTGTTCCAGGTCCAATCGTTTATAGTTGCGATGAGTTAATTGATGTGATTGAAAATAATGATTTTGACAAAGGCAGAATATCCAAATTTGTCAAGACGCAATTTGATGTAATTGACGGCAAATCATCTGAAAGGATAGTTGATTTTCTTTTAAATGAAGGTGGATAGAATGGATAATATTAAAGTCAGCATTATAGTCCCAGTTTATAATGGCGCGAAATATATAGGTGGCACATTGGATTCCATAATAAATCAAGATTTTAATGGCTTTGAAGTTATAGTCATCGATGACGGTTCAACAGACAATAGCCTGGAAATCATTGAGGAAAGGCTATCCAAATCAGCAATAGCGCATGAAATAATACATCAAGAAAATTCCGGTGTAAGCAGTGCAAGAAATTTAGGAATTGAAAAAGCACAAGGTGAATATTTGGTTTTTGTGGATTCGGATGATTATATAACTGGAAATCATTTGTCTGAATTGTATAATGGTGAAACCGATTTTAGTTTAATACAATTCATTAAAAAAGAGGGGAAGAAAGTCTCTACTCCACATCATATCTCAAAAAGATTGATGCAATGTGATGAGCTTATTGAAATGGAATTAAATATGCAAATGCCTTTTAATTTTTGGCAATTAATGTATAAGGCAAGCATAATCAATGACAATGACATTAGATTCAATCCTGATTATATTTACGGTGAAGACATTGAATTTGCACTCAAGGCATTAAGTTTTGGAAATGAGGTAGCAATCAGCAATGAGGTAACCTACTATTATATCCAGCATGATGATTCGGCTATTAAAACATCGGAATATAGACGTTTTGAAGTAGTGGAAATATTTGAAAATCTCGCAGAATTCTATAAAAATCAGGGTAGAGATGACTTTGCTGATTTGATTATAACATCTAGAATTCCAAAGGCGATATTCGGAAATATGAATTACTTTTTCTACAATGATTACGATTTTGATGAAGTCATGGCAAAAATGCAAGAATTAGATTTATTGACAAAATTGTCGAAATATGAAGGCGATTCTAAATTTAAGTATAAAATTAAGACATTTTTATTAAATCCAAAAATCTATTATAAAACATGGAAAAAATTTAAAAATTCAATTTGATTATAATGAAAGTTTCTGTTGTTACACCAAATTATAATGGGGAAAAATTCTTAAATACTTTCCTTGAATCTTTAGAAAATGATAATGATTGCATAGGAGAAGTTATTATCGTTGATAATGGGTCTAACGATGCTAGTCTGGATTATCTTAAAAGCAGCACATTCAATTTTCCGCTTGTTTTGATTGAAAACAATGAAAATTTGGGTTTTGCACCTGCCGTTAATCAAGGAATCAAAAAGGCTAAAAACGATTTAATCTTTTCAATAAACAACGATACCGAGGTTAAGAAAGGCTCAATCAAAGCCTTGATTGACTTGATTACTTCAGCAGATGATATCTTTTCAGTTCAAGCCAAGATGCTTCAATATGACAACAAAGAATTGGTCGATGATGTTGGCGATGAATATAATTTGCTTGCCTGGACTAAAAAAACAGGAGAAAATCACCTTTCAAGCGAATATATGGAAATTAGGGATATTTTTTCAAGTTGCGCTGGTGCGGCAATGTATAAAAAGTCAATTCTTGATGAAATCGGGCTTTTTGATGATAACTTTTTTGCATATATGGAGGATGTGGATTTAGCAATCAGATCAAAAATTAATGGCTACAGAAATTTATTATGCCCAGACGCCGTTGTATATCATATTGGAAGCGCAACCTCCGGAAGCAGATATAATGAATTTAAAGTGAAATTGGCTGCCAGAAACAATGTTTGGGTTGTTTATAAGAACTTCCCGATTCCTTTAAAAATATTGAATTTTATTTTCCTGTTTTTCGGTTTTCTGATTAAATATTTGTTCTTTTTAAAAAAGGGATTCGGTTCAACTTACCTTGCAGGCATTCGCGAGGGTTTATCAACTAGAAATAAGATTGAAAAGGTTAAATTTGAATCTAAGAATATAAAAAATTATTTTAAAATTGAATACAGATTAATTATTAACACTATTAAATTTCTAAAAAAATAGCTAGTGAGTTTTATGGACCTTTCGATTGTAATTGTGAATTATCAAACATTTGAGCTGACAAGAAACACAGTTAATTCAATTCTTGAATATGAATATCCATTCAGTTATGAAATTTTAGTCGTTGATAATGCATCTGGCGATGATAGTTTAGCCAAATTACAAGATTATTTTAAGGATAGGGTTAAATTCATTGCTTCAACCGAGAATAATGGTTTTGCAGCAGGCAATAATCAGGCATTAAGGATAGC
>CAJGDA010000017.1 GCA_904501935.1 uncultured Methanobrevibacter sp.
CATTACCAGCAAACATGGTTGGTCCAGTATGTGACATGTGTTCCGCAGTAACCGCAATTACCTACGCAGGTATCTTAGCTTACAGAGACACTGTAACCCAAATCTTAGGTGCACCTGCAGGATTTGCACAAAGCATGGCATTCGAATCATTATCCAACGTTACAAAATTAATGCAAGATGAAGGTATCGACAAAATAGATGATGCTCTTAACCCTGCTGCATTATTAGGTACCGCAGACTCAATGAACTTCGGATCCCTATCAGAACTCGTGCCTACTATGTTGGATTATTTAGGTAAAGAAGAATAAGTTTAAATTGTTGGATTTAATCCAACAATAATTTAACTTATTTTTTAATTGTTATGAAGAATAGCCATTAAAAAATAAGTTAAGTTTAGAGAATGAATAAGTTGGTGTAAACTTGATTGATGAAATTTTAGATAAAGCAAAACAAGGACAAGAATTAACTGATGATGAATTTTTAGAATTGTTAAATATCAAAAATGATGAAGATTTAGAAAAATTATTCAAGATAGCATGCGATATAAGAGATGATCAATCAAAAATGATTAAATTAACATCTACAGTGCATCTTACAAATAAATGCCAAATTCAACCTAGATGTGAATATTGCGGATTTGCCGAAGAAACTTCTGAAAAAGGTTATTTCAATGCATTTTACAAATCCAACGATGAAATATTGGCTGCAGTTAAATCCATTGAAGAGGCTCACATTCCACGCGTAAGCTGTTCTGGAGGATATGGGTATAAAGGAAAACAGGCCGTAAACGCTTGTAAAATCGTGAAAGAAAACTCAAACTTAGAAATTCTTGTTAATGTTGGTGGGGATTTAACTGAAAAATCAGTCCAAGAGCTTGCAGAATTAGGTGCAGATACAATTTGTTGCAATTTAGAAACAATTAATGAAGATGTATTCTATCAAAGGAAACCTGGAGACTCACTAGACCAAAGAATATTGACTTGCAAAAGGGTGAGTGATGAGGGCATCGGATTATCTTCAGGACTGCTTTTAGGACTTGGTGAAAGTAAGGAAGATAGGATAAAACACTTGCGCTATTTATCCAACTTCAAAACATTGGAAGAAATTCCAATTATGGGTTTCAATCCATATGAAGGTACACCAATGGCAGATTGGCCTGCATTCCCACTGAAAGAACAGTTAAAAATGGTTGCAGTTACAAGGATAATGTATCCTGAAATTACAATTACAATGCCAACACCAACAGTTGGCCCTGAAAATGTGGAATTTTCACTTAAAGCTGGTGCAAACAACTTAGCGACAGTGATTGCTGATAATTATCCTCATGAAGTTAAAGGTGTGGGTTCTCCAAACTATGGAAATTATACTGAAGTCGTTAACGTTATAGAAAAATTGGATTTGATACCTCAAACTATTTAATCTCTTTTTTTAAGATATGATACTATGGCATTTGAAAAGATGATAAGAAATGCATTTGAAGAATCTAGAAATAACACTAGATTAGGGGATACTCTTGAAGAGATAACAGAAATTCAAGAATATATCAAAAATGCTGAAAAAATTTACATACCTAATAAAAACGGGATAAAAGTAGAGGTATTAAACAAAGTTTTAAAAAGCTATGGGTTGCCTGAAGCCAAGATACTTCAAATCAATACAAATACTGCAGATACAAGCAGAATCCCTGCTCTCGCAAAAGCGTATATGGCGCTTGATCAAAGTGATGCAGACTTAATAATAGCTAGAGGCCGTTTAGGAATTCCAGGATCCGGTTCACTGCTCATTTTTATCGACAATAAAGGAAGGATACTGACTGCTGGAACTTCACCTTCACATATAATTCATAAAAAAACAATTGAAGATGCAGTTTACAGTGAAGCATGCGAAGCTCTTGAAAAAATTGGCTTTGAAAAAATAGAAGGTTAAATAATGGAAATTGATACTGGGATAACTTCTGAAGTGTTCACAATAAAATCTGAAACTAAATTAGTTGATATATTTAATGAAATTATTTTAAAAAAATCAAAAGCTGTTTTTGATTATATTGAGAGCTTGAATACAGATATAAACACCAAAATAGTTGTTATTGGAACTTATTTTACTGGCGTTGGAATTGTTAAAAAATTAAGCGAAAAATATGAAAATATCTTATTAATTGACATTTACCCTCATTTAGAAGAACTGTTGCAAACACAATTAGGAGGAAGCTTGAAAAGCGAGATTGAATTTTCATCTAACTTGGATTTGATTTATTCCGGCGACATTGTTATTGATACAACTGGCTTTGGCGGAATCAATGTTGAGCAGTCATCAAAATTTGATGTCGAAGCATTCATAATAGAAGATCCAGTTGCTGAAGATAATGATGAACTCTTAAAAGAAAAAAATAATATCTATAAAAGATTGGAAGCAGTCAACTCTCCGAACAAGGCAATCATAAAAACAACCGGCATCAATACCAAAACTTCCGGAACAATGACACTGACAATAGGGATTCTAACAAATCTGCTAAACAAATGTCATGGAAAGGAGGGAGTTCTTTATAGTGCCTGTGAAATGGGATTTTTTGAAGAAGTTATCTTCAAAGAAAAAGACATTGCAAAATTTATTGAATTGACTGATGCAAACGCTTTTAAAGTATCGACAATCAACCCATTTAATTTAGATAGCTTAATTGCTGAAGAGTTGAATAAGATAAATTCAAAAATGATTTAAATGATTCTTAAAGAAATAATTGACTTTATAGATGAAAAAATACCAAAATCATTGGCTCTAAAGAGAGATGAAGTAGGATTTAAAAAAGATTATGAATTGAACCAAAACATTACCTCAATTAAAGTCTATATGGATTTGCTGCCTGAAGATGATGGTGGATTTGAAAATACGTTGATAATCACACACCATCCTCCATTATTCATCCCAAAAACACCAACATATACAATACACTCTAACTGGGATATAATTGAGGGTGGTGCTTGTGATTCACTTGCAAATACATTGAAATTAGAGGTTATTGATTATTTTTATACTGATACAAAAATAGGAAGAGTATGCAAATCAAATCAAAAGTTTAGTGAATTGAAAAAGGATATTCTGGATAACTTCACTAATGTGAGGATTGTAAATAATTTGGATGATGAAAAATTAATAGATAAAGTTGGAATCATATCCGGTTTTGGACTTAAAAATTCAGAATACATTAAATTATCAAAAAATAAAGATTTAGACATTTTAATTTCGGGAGACCTAACACAAGAAACTGCAATTCTTGCAAAAAATTTAGGAATAACCCTGATTGATTTAAATCATCACGAAAGTGAAATTCCCGGATTATATGTTCTTAATGATATTTTAAAAGAACTTGACGTTGACATTGAAGTTATTGATAAAAAACCTATGGATGTACTAAAATGACAAATGATGAAATAAAAAAAATGGAAGACAAGCAAGTCCCTCGCGGAAGAATCGACTTAATCGGATGTGGAAGATTAGGTTTGAGAATTGGAATTAACCTGATACAAGTTCACAGAGGCGGGCCCAAAATCATAGGTGCTTTTGATGGTCAGGAAATTGATGGGGGCGATGTTATTTTTACACTTCTTGGAGCAGAAACCAGAAAACCAAAACCAGAATTCCTAGAGCAACTATGCACACACAAAGAAGATTTCAGGAAAGTCATCAGCTATCCAGAATACATAACAGAAGAAAATCTAGATTTGTTGGAGGGTGATGTGGTGATTATTGTTATTGCTGGCGGAAATACAATACCAACAGCAGCCAAAATCATTAAACACGCTCATGAAAGAGGGGCTAAAACTATTGGAACTGCAGGAATATTTGGATTTGGAAACGAAAACATTGAAATAAAAGATATATCCGAATATGATGATTCCAATCCTGCTGTCGAAGAGTTAAGAAAAGAGGGAATTGTAGAAAATCACTTGGTTTTAACAACAAATAAATTAATTAGAGATAATGAGCCTGTAACACCCTATACCCTCGATGAAGTTGCAAAAATCATTACAATGAATGCATTGAAATTATTGAGAGATCAGCATGATTAAAATAGCGACCGCAGAATGTTTTACCCACGGAAAAATAGGGCGGGAACTGCATGCGATAGCCCAAAATTACAAAGGAGAATTTGGAAGAGAATATATTAAAAATCCAAGTGAATATGGTGATTTTGACTATAACGAGCTTAGCGTGACTTGCAGTTTATTTATTCCAACAATTGAAGCTGTTGTAAAAATATTGGATGTTAAAAATCCCCCTAAACCAGATAAACTAATTAAAGGCATTAAAGTTTATGATGAACAGGGAGATAAAACTGTAAGTAAAATTATGGCTCAAGCTGTTAAAGATTTGACTGATAGCGATATCGCAATTGGAACTACTGCCGGCGTGGGTCGTGGTGGAATCAGCATAATTACTGATGAATATGAACTGACAACTACCACAAATGTTTATGCAGACTTATGTGAAAACAATAGTAAAGCTTTATTTAAAAGATCAGAAGATGGAATTAAAAAAGCGTTAGAACTAATCCTACTGCTTCTAAACAATAAAATTGATGAAATTGAAAGCCTGGAAAATATTGAAATTATAAAGAAAGAATAATAATATAGGCGATAAAAAAAATTAAAACAGCGCTTTTCATTACTTTAAGAAATTATTTTTATGCCCAGAATATCTTTTACATTTCCCCAACAATGAAAACAACAAAACAAATATAGAGAATGTGAAATTATCAAAAAGAATAATTAAACATTTTCAATTTCGCTTAAAATATATTTTTTTAATATTTTTACAGCTTCTTCACCATCTTCATCTAATCTTACCGCATCAAGAGGGTTCAAACCATAAGTTTTAACAACAGCATCGGCTGATATATTTTTAATTGCATCAACATCCTTATCCTTCAATATGACTGAAGCACAATCATCCGCACAACCTGTTATTGTAACTATCTTTGCATCCTCTAAAATTGGAGAGCAATTATTTGGTTGGGCTGAATATTCAGTTATACATGCCGCAACAATATTATCATTTTCCAGAGCCAATTCTACACTAGCTGCTCTTACAACCAAACCCAATGGGCTTAATCCACTGCATGAAACTAAAGCTATTTTTTCACTCATTTTTTTTGCCTCTTTTTCATTCGATTATATCTTTGTTTAACCTTATTATAACCTCTTTTGTAAAATGGACATTTCAAAAGGCAGTCATTACAACCTTCCCTATGAGCCGTGCAAAGCTTTCTTAAAAATTTTCCATCTTCACCAAATGCATTTTCAGGACATCTTTCAATGCAGACTCCACATGTGGAGCAGAAATCTGGAACCCACAACATGTCATTTTCACTTTTAAACGGCAAATTTTCAATTGATGTGTGAATCATGAAAAACCCTGTGCTAATCCCCTCTTTAAAAAGACACATATTGCTTCTCGTAATGACGCAATCATTAGATTGCATAGCTATTGCCCTCATGCTTAAATCATCGGCCAAAGGATGTATCAGATCCGCTTGAAATCCGTTTTTTCGCAAGAAATCGGCAAATTCATAAACATGAAAACCAAAATCCTGAAATTCCTCATCCATTAGCTTGCATTTCCCTTTTGATGGTTCCATTTTAATCAATTCATCGCCCATCATAAATTTAAAAATGATTACATTGTCAAAATCAATGCGAAATTCGTTTTTAAATTCTTCAGACAATTTAGAATAGCTTAATCCTGCAAAGTTATATTTAAAAACTAATTTTTCTAAATCAAAAAGCATATCCTCTGAAATGATGGTTTTTGGATTTATAGGGTTTTCTATAGAATAAAAATTAGGAAGAGGTTTATGGTATCTAAACCCCTCAAAATTCATATTAATCATTTTCTTAAAGCTTCAACAGCTTTTGGGAACTCTTCACAGAATACCTTGACTTGTTCTGTTGGAATTGAGAAACTGACACGCAAGTATCTGTCTCCAAATTCTTCTGAAGTGTATTCTCCTTCTCTTGTGAACAATTTTTTATCAATCAAATAGTTGGACATATCCTTAGGATTGATTCCTGCACCGGACAAGTCGATTGCCATCATATTTGCATCAGATGGATAGACTGGCAAGAATACTCCTTCGATTGGTTCAACCATTTCATAAATCAGTCTTTGGTTTTCAAAGCAAGTTTCTCTCATCTTCTCAAACCATTGATTTTTTGATTTGAGACCTGCGATTGCACCATATTGGGAAATGATGTTTACTCCCAAATCATTGATAACCGCATTTTTAATAGCATCAATAATCGGTTTTGATGACACTACTCCGCCAATTCTTAAACCTGCCATTCCAAATATTTTTGAAAAGCTATAGATTGTTAATGTTTGACCTGGAGCGTAGTTTTCCGCATGGTAATGTTCACGTGCGAAGTCTTTGTAAGTCACATCGTGTAATAAGTATAAATCATTTTCTATTGCAATTTCTGCAAACTCTTTTAATTCATCTTCTGTATATGAGGAACCAAGTGGGTTTAAAGGATCGATCAAGATAACCATACGAGTATTCTCATCCATGTTTTCACGTAGTAAATCAGGAGTTAACTTATAGCCATTTTCTTCATAATAGATTGGAACATACCTTACTTCGCCTGCAAAACGATTTGCAAAGTCTCCAATGATAAAGTAACCCGGATCTGATAAGATCACATTGTCCTCAGGTTCTAGAAGTGCTTGCATACATAAGTATAAAGATTCTGTTGCGCCTGATGTCAATAGGACTTCAAAGTCTTCGAAACCTAAATCATCTAAAATCAATTGTTTTAGCTCACTGAATCCTTCTGGGGCAGGATATCTGCAAAATGTCTTTTCTTTTATGGCTTCAATCATCGCATTGGCTATGGTATCGTCATGTAAATGATTTGTATTTTGACCCATCCAAATCATGTCTTTGTCCATATACATGTCTTCAAAAAAGTCATTTGCACATTCATAACCTTCTGGAGGCACCCTTACAGTTTTATGAAACTTCATTTTAGGGTATTTTATATCAAAATCCTTATCCCTCATAATATCACACCTAGAAAATTCCAAAGTAAATATTTATTTTTAATTATTAATAAAAGTACCTAAATAATTCCCCTTGAAGTAATTGAAAAAACAGCCTGTTTGCCTTCAGGTAAGCTTCTATGGCGTTTTAGAGTAGCAACTCTTTGATTTATTTCATCTCCGCGCTCGAGTTGGATTATAATTTTACTCCAATATTGTAGAATTGTTCCGCCAACCGCTTTAACATCACTGTTTCCTTCTTCATCGATTGCACTGTATATCTGGTTTGTAACTATTACTGCAACATCATATTGTCTTGCAATTTTAGATAAAAGACCCATTTGCCTACCAAGTTCCTTATTTAGCTTTGCAGATTTCATATCATCCACCCTATACAATGCAACGGCGGAATCCAAAATAATTAAATCGACATCGTCATGGTTTCTTCTAAGCCAAACATCAATTGACTTTAACTTATCGTTTTGCTCAAGAAAACTGGTTGGCTCAAAAACGATTATATTATTAGCTACATTTGAAAAATCAGACCCGGCAATTTGTTTTATTCTATCAATAGATATTCCACCTTCAGTATCTATGTAGATAACCTTTTTATTACTTTTGGCAACATTAACCGCTAAAGTTAATGCTATATTGCTTTTGCCTGAACTTGGAGGTCCGAATATTTGAGTTATTGTCCCTTTCTCAAATCCTCCACCTAACATTACATCTAATGATGAGTTTGAAGGGATTTTATGATTATCTTCAAAATTAGCCAATACTTTCATGATAAAATATTGGATGTTATAAAATATATAATTTAACAAATTTTAAATAACCCTACATCAATATTATCAAATAACTTTAAGGAGTTTTTTAATATGAACAAAAAAATAATTGTAACTTTAATTGTTTTATTGTTTTGTGTTAGTTGTTTAAGCCTTGTATCAGCGGACAACGACACAAATGAAACCCTACAAATCAATGAAACCTTACAAAACAATGAAAGTGAAAAATTAGACATGTCCAATTACATTAGACCAATTTCAATTAATGGCAATGTAATTGAATTTAGCGATGGATTTACAGGATTCTGTCTTGAT
This sequence comes from uncultured Methanobrevibacter sp., assembly GCA_904501935.1. Taxonomy (GTDB): domain Archaea; phylum Methanobacteriota; class Methanobacteria; order Methanobacteriales; family Methanobacteriaceae; genus Methanocatella. Next base: position 8,133 of record CAJGDA010000017.1, read on the forward strand.
TTGACAAAAGATTCCATAACTACCGATGACGGATTCACCAGTCATGCAACCGGCGGTGACGGAATCCAAAATTATGTTAAATTAGCAATTATTGAAGCTTACAAACAAGGCTGTGAAGATAATCTTGGCCAAATAATAGCCAGCTTTGCAGACGGATCTTATAAAAACAGTGATGATAAAGTAATTGCCTCTGTATTAAAATCACAAGATACTATTGGGGATAATGCTGTCGTTGAACTTGAAGATTCAATTGAAGGCACTTTCGAATTTGAACTTTTAAAAGATGCAAACGGTAAAAAATCCGATTGTTTGGCTTATAAAGTATCTCTAAAAGAGAATGATGCCAAACTTGCCGCAGCCACTGGAGACAACATTACCGGAGAAACTAATGATACTGATAACAGTACATCAGTTGACAACGAAACTACCAATTCAACAGCCAAAAATACTGATGAAAACACCACAAACGAAACAACAACAAACGTAACAGACAACAAAACAGATGAAAATACCGCAAACGAAACAACAACAAACATAACAGACAACAAAACTGATGACAGCCAACAGAACAAAGAGACACTTGTTAATGTAACAAACAAAACAATTATAAACAAAACAAACACTGTTGTCATTAATGAGAACAATACAACAACCATAAATAAAAACAACGTTAAAACCATCAATAAAACAAGTGACACACCGAAAAAAGAAACTATTCAGGATAGATTATTAAAGACTGTCGGAAACCCAATATTTTTATTAATAATGGTAATTGCGATTGCTGCAATAGTTGCAGTAGTAATGCGTAGAAAAGAATAATCTTCTTTTCTATCTTTTTTTATTTTCTAATAATTTTAGGATTTGAATTGGATAAATCAATGATTTTTGATGCATGACTTGATTCCAAATTTCCAACATCAATAACCAAATCAACCTCACAGTCCAATTGATCTAAGATATCATTTGGATTTGATAAAACTTCTTCATCAGATAAATTGGCACTTGTAGTGGTAATTGGGAAAATTCCTGCCAATCTGCAGGCAATCTCATTATCTGGAACCCTAACTCCAACGAAAGTTGACCCGCTGGTGACAAATCTTGGAACTATATTCCTTTTCTTTAAAATAAATGTATAAGGCCCTGGAAGATACTGGTTAATGAGATTTTTTTGCTGAACAGAGACTTTTGCAACTAAATCAATGGCATTAACATCACTAACAAGTATTGACAATGGTTTTAACGGACTTCTTTGTTTAATTTCAAATACTTTCTTTACTGCCTTATTATCAAATATGTTAGCCCCCAAACCATAAATCGTATCGGTTGGATATAATACAATTCCTCCATTAGCCAACACATTTATTGCTTCGCCAATTATTCTTTCATCGAAATTATCAATACTGGTTTTTAAAATTTTCATCATAATACCTTAAAAATTATATTATATAAAATATTTAATATAAATTATGCTTCAAAGTCTAAGACCCTTATTAACAAAAATATTAAACCCCATCGCTAAAAGATTGAATATTAATCCGAATATCGTAACAGTAATTTCGCCATTTATTGCACTTATTGCAGCTTATGGATTTGCAAACAGACTATTGCTATTAGGAACAATAGCTATTTTAGCTTCAGGATTTTTGGATGTGATGGATGGTGCCGTTGCAAGATATCACGGCAAAGCATCAAAATTCGGCGCATTTCTCGACTCAACAATTGACAGATTTGCAGATGCCATAATTTATATCGGTATAATATTTGGAGGATACTGCGATTGGTTTACTGGAATCTTAGCGATTCATTCTGCAATCTGCGTAAGTTATGTAAGGGCAAGAGCAGAATCACAAGGAGTAGATTGCAATATCGGAATTGCTGAAAGAGCAGTCCGTATGATTATTTTAATGATTGGAGCAATAATAGGATACTTTGCAGGAGATGTCTACTTTACATACATCATTTACATTTTAGTAATCTTATCATACTTTACAGTTGGACAAAGAATAATACATGTTTGGAGGAGATTGAATGAGTGAACTTGAAAGTCCGGAAAAAATTGCAAAGGACATTGCAAAACTAGAGAGAAACCTGAATCAAGTTGCCGACATTACCTTTGAAGGAAAGGAAAAAGAAGTATATGACAGAGCTATTGATTATTGGAATGATTCCAAATATTATTTAGAAAAAAAAGATATGAGGACTGCATTCGGTTGCATTGAATACAGTCACGGTTTATTAGACGCTTTAAGGATGATTCATGGAATCATCTAAACATCAATTTTACTATTAATCAATGAATCATCACCTGCTGAAATTATCTCACCATCCAAAACTTCAATAACCCTATCTGCAAGTTTTGCCACATCCATATCATGAGTTACAATTATCAGTGTTGCATTTTTATCTTCATGCAAATCGATTAATTGCTTAAGGATTTTGCTACTTGTCTTGGAATCTAGTGATCCTGTTGGTTCATCTGCCAATATTATTGATGGATTATTCGCCAGCGCTCGGGCAATAGCTACTCTTTGACGCTCCCCACCAGATAGCTTTGATGGCAGAATGTCTGCCTTATCCTTGAGACCAACATCCTCCAACAATTTCAATGCAATATTTTTCATCTCACTGGAAGATATGCCTTGGGTATACATCGGAATTTCAACATTCTCTCGAACTGAAATATTCGGAATCAGATTATGCAATTGGAAGATAAATCCAATTTTCTCTGCCCTGAATTCATTTAACTTTTTAGATGAATTCAAATCCTGTCCTGCAACCTTAATGATACCTGAATCCGGAACATCCAATGCTCCGAGCATGTTCAAAAGAGTTGATTTGCCTGAACCGGAAGGTCCGATAATTGATACGAATTCCCCATCTTCAATAGTGAGGTTGACTCCGTTTAATGCTTTGATTTTGCCATCTTCATAGCTTTTGTATAAGTCTTTGATTTCTACCGCATTCATATTAACACCTCACTCATACCTCAATGCCTCTGTCGGAGGCAATTTAACTGCTTTAATTGCAGGATAGAGCCCACCAATGATTCCGACCACAATGGCTATGGTAAATGCCTGGATGAATATCTTAGAAGTGAACACTGGGGAGATTCCCATTTGAGGACCCAATAGAGTACATGCCAAAAATCCTATTATTGAACCTATAATTGCTGAAACAACTGTAATTACTAAAGACTCACCTACAATCATTGTAAGAATCTTTCTATCGGACCAACCCACAGCCTTTAAAACTCCAATTTCACGGGTTCTCTCAAACACTGACATCAGCATCGTATTGATGATTCCAAGACCTCCGACAACAATAGCTAGAAGTGAAATCGCCCAAGTTGATGCTTGAAGCATATTCAGCATGTCCGCCATTTGGGTCATTTCCATTACTGAAGTGATTGTGGTTATATTATCACCGTATTTCGCATCGATTCTATCAGCTACGGTTTGCGGATCCTCACCTTTCTTGACTTTCACATAAATGTTTGAAATGGAATCCTCATCATCCATCAAATCCCCAACCTTGGAAATTGATGTAAATACCCCTCCAGCCATGTTCTGGTCACCGGATTCGTAAATACCTACGATTTCGAAGTCTTCGCCATCGATTTTAATATTATCCCCTACGGAGTAATTATTATCATCGGCATATATTTCACCCAAAATGGCTTCAGATGCATTATCCTTCATGACTCTACCGTCTTTCATGGAAATGTCTGCTAATGTAGTGCCGTTTGGATCAATACCAATCAGTGTATTCATATAATCCTCCCCAACTGATGTCAAAACGACATAAATCGGATAAGCCTCTTCAACACCACTCACGTTAGCGATTTTATCTGTCCAGTTTGCGCTTATGGTGTTTGTTCCATATGCAGAATCCCCCGTCTCTTTTCCTGAAACCGAAAAGTCGGCACCTCCCGCATGAATTGTATCTTCAAATGTATTGACTAAACCGTCTGTGATTCCACCAAGAGCAACAATGACAATGATTCCTATTGCAATACCTACAATAGCCAGAATCGCACTGTTCTTCCTCCTGAATGGATTTTTAAGAATAAATTTTAAAAATGACATAGTTATTAATTAGAGTTGCAATATATAAATAAGTAATTATACGGTTAACTAAGATGCAAAAAACAGGTGTCAAGATGCATAAGAAAATACTTTTGGAAAATGTTGATAAAATCCACACTACTGAAATGGGCATCACAAGAATACAGAAAAATTTGGGAATAAGCGATGAGCCAGTTAGCTATTGCATTTCAAAACTTGAACAGGATAATGCAATCGTTACAAAAGAAGGAAAAAATTACTATGTACATGTTGATGACTGCATAATTACCATAAATTCAAGCAGCTTTACGATTATAACCGCACATAAAAAATAATAATATTTCAAGAATCATTAATAGAAAATCTGAAATCAATATCTTTGATAAAAAATAGATTGTTATAATATCAAAAAAAGTAAAAAAAAGAAGAGATTGAAAATCTCTTTAAATCTAATCATCCATGTCTTCAAATCTGGATTCTAATTTTTCCATTACACCAGGAAGTGAAGTGTATTCCATTTCTTCAGATGGTAATCTGTGAGGTTCGAATGGACCGTGTCTTCTGATGTAAGTTGCGATTTTAGCAGCTTGTTCACGGGTTGGGTCGAATGCAGGGTCATCGAATAAGTCTACAGGACCAATCAATTCACCGTTAGCTACTTGGAAACCTAATCCTACTACTCTAGGTGGTCCGTCAAATCTGATTGGGTTTGCTTCCGCTTCGGATACAGGCATCATAGGACCGTTGTGGGATCCTCTCATCCATCCACTTACCATGTGTGGGAATGCAAATGGATCTACACATTCACCGTTAGCAGGGAAACCGGATTGTGCTCTTACAATACATACTGGATCGTCTTTACCTACGTATTCGCCAGCCATTAAGTTTAATCTTTCAGTACTTACTGCAGCTGCGATTTCACCGTTTTTCTTCCATACTCTTTTGATTACGTATCTTCCAGTGGATCCGATTAATGCAAGCAAGTCATACATTTCTTCAGGACAGCTTAAGACAACTTTTCTGTGTTCAATTACATCGAATACTTCGAATTTGAATCCATCGTGTAAACTTGGGTCAATTACAAGACCTGCAGTGTTGAATGGGTCTGCGAATATTCTGAATACAGGCAAGTTGAATGCACCAGGTTCAGTTTTGTCACAGCAGAAGATAAGAACAGGATCAGATGGTCTTTCTTCGAATTCGATTTCTGCTACACCAGGACCCATACCTTTGATGTTTCCAGAGAATGTATCAGATAATAAGTCTTGACCTGCACCGTATAATTTTAATTCACGTGCTCTTTCAGTAGCTTTCATGAATGCAGTGTATGCGGTTTTGTGTACTTCTTCGTTTTCTTCCCCTTTATCGTGGGTCATGATTAAGTCTATGTCGTCTCCACAACGGGAGATATAGTAATCTTTTATAATACCTGCTTCTAAAGCTTCGTTTAAAACTTCATCACAAATATCCATTAATTCTGGGTGTGCAACACAGTGTCCTGACACACTTCCAATATCAGCTTTAATTACACTAACAGTAGTTTTCATTTTAATACCTCGATTAGTAAATTAGTTATTTACTATACATTTATATTTTTGAGTTGTATAGTATTTAATTATTATGTATTAATAAAAAAAATAAGAAGTGAAAACCTATTCAAGTTTTCTAATATTCTCAAACGCCTTTTGAACTTCAGCATCCTGATTCATATCTTCACGGGCCTTCATAACACGTTCTAAATCTGCACGTGTTTCAGGATATCTAGGAACTGCACTGCATCCTCCATCATCGATTTTGGATATCTCGAAAGTTCCGATGTCTTTTGCAATGGCTGTAATCTCCTCTTTATCAAGACCTATCAATGGAGATAAAATCGGCATTTCAACACCGTACCTGGTGGCCAATATGTTTGACAGGGTCTGTGATGCGACCTGTCCGACGCTGCTTCCGTCGACTATTGCATCAGCGCCAATCTTGTTTGCCAGTTTTTCTGCAATCCTATACATTCCAGATTTGCATAAAACACATGTCATTTTTTCTGGAGCTTTCTCTTTAGCAACTTGCAGGTACTCGCCATAATCGATTACTCTTTTTTTAATTGGAGTGCCCTTAGCATAGATATTCAACTGATCAACCAACGCATTGAAGTTTTCAGTAACTTTCGGACCTGAAAAAGGATCGTTGTTGCAGTGAAGCGCTACGATTTCACAACCCCTTTTCATCATTAAATATGCTGCTACAGGAGAGTCTATTCCGCTTGACAAGAGCACCACCACTTTCCCTTGTGTTCCTAAAGGAAGTCCACCAGGACCTTTAACCTTTTCATGGAAAATGAAAGCTTTTTCATCCCTAATTTCAACAAAAATGGTTAAATCAGGATTTGTCAAATCAACAGGAGCCAATATCTTATCCCTTACAACACCACCACAATGAGCCGCCATTTCCTGGGAGGTGAAATCATGTGTCCCTACACGGCGACATTTGATTGCAAATTTTGTATTCTCATCCAAAATGCCCTCAGAAATTAAATCTTCAACATAGCTTCCCAAAGTTTCGTCAATTTCTTCGTAAGCACAGAGTGTTGAAGTCGCCGGAGAATATGATACTACACCGAAAACCCGGTTCAATTTTTCAATCCCCTCATCAAAGTCTGATGGGAAAATATAGATTCTTCCTTGATTTCTCTCTACATCACAATCAAAAGTAGCTTTAATATTTTTAACCAACTTTCTTTCAAAACGTGACCTTATTTTAGGACTTTTGAGTCCTATTTCACCATACCTTGCAATAATCAAATCATAATTCATTTAAACATCTCTTAATTTTTCAATACACGTTGGAAAAAAATAGCAATCCCTTCAATACTACTTTTTAATATGCAAACGCAATTATACATTTTAATTTAATAATTTAAATACTTTTAATGATAAAATTAAGATACATGTATAGTTTTTTGATTTGTCTTTGTGCATTAATCGCATCATATTTTATTTATGGTAAAGCCATTGAAAAGATAGCTGGAGTTGATGAAAGTATTGTAACACCCGCTTACAGATTAGAAGATGGTGTTGATTATATCCCTATGTCTAAATTCAAGTTATATTTAGTTCATTTTTTAAATATAGCTGGTTTGGGACCTATTTTTGGTGCAATTCAAGGAGCGCTGTTTGGTCCTGTCGCATTTTTATGGATTGTGCTTGGTACCATTTTCATTGGTTCCGTGCATGATTTCTTCTCAGGATTCATGTCACTTAGGGGCGACGGATTCACAATGCCCGATATTATTTCAAAATATTTAGGAAAAACAGTGAAAACATTTGTTACAATTATCATTGTCTTAACAGGTATTCTTGTTGCAGCAACTTTTGCGACCGGATCTGCAGATTTGCTTGCAAATCTGACTAGCGTTCCAACAATCATTTGGCTAGTGATAATATTTGTCTACTTTTTGGTAGCAACACTATTCCCCATAGACAAGATTATCGGGAAAATCTATCCTATATTCGGAGCACTATTCTTGCTCATGGCAATAATGATGATTGGAGCATTACTCCTAAATTCCACATACACCATTCCTGAATTTACAACACAAGGACTATACTTCACTGAAAAAACTATTTTTCCATACTTATTTGTTACTATAGCATGCGGAGCCATTTCTGGGTTCCATGCATCACAATCCCCAATTGTTGCAAGATGCATGAAAAGTGAAAAGGATGCAAGGCCGGTGTTTTTTGGTGCAATGGTTTTAGAGGGAATAACCGCATTAATCTGGGCGGCTATTGCAATGGCATTTTTCCACGGCCAGCCACAACTTGCAGCGATTTATGGTGCATCCCCGTCAATCGGAGTTAATGAAATGGCAACAACCTTGCTTGGACCTATTGGTTTGATTTTGACCATTATAGGCGTTGTAGTCTGCCCAATTACTACCGGAGATACTGCACTTAGAAGTTCAAGAATCACTTTAGCTGATGAATTACATATGAGTCAGGAAAAACTAATTTCAAGATTAAAATTAGCTATCCCTTTGTTTATTGTATCATTTGCACTGACTTTCGTTGATTTCAGCTTAATTTGGAGATACTTTGCATGGGCTCAATTGATAATCGCAACAGCAGTATTGTTTGCAGGGACCGTCTTTCTAATTCAAAACAAAAAACACTACATAGTAACATTACTTCCTGCAATTGTATGCACTTTGATTACTTTTGGTTACATTCTGCAAGCCCCTGAAGGTTTAAGATTGCCTTCAATGACTGCCAATATAATCTCTGTGATTGCAACGGCGATTATTGCAATAATTTTTATCAAAAAATATAAACTATCCTCATAAGATAAAATGTTAAATCAGTTTCTTCAAATTTAAATACAATTAAAAACAATAATATAGACATGGTAATATACTGTGACAATTGTGGGGAAAAGATAGAAGACGATAGTGCATCATATTGTAAAAATTGTGGAAACCCACTCCATAATCAAATTAATAGCACTCAAGAAACGTTTATTGAAAAAAATAAATTGCCAATTATTGGAGCATTAATTTTAATTATTATAATCCTATTTGGGGCACTATTAGCTTCAAGCAATTTTTTCACAGCCAACGAAGAAACAGCGCAAAATATCGAAAATGAACCCCAATTAAACAATACCGAAACTACCGTCATCAAAAATGAAGAAACACAACCAACATCCAGTGAACCTGATTATGAATCATTTCAATACACCCATTCATTCGCAGATACAGACCGCGATGGAGACGGATATGTGCTTTTGAACGATATGCACATTGTACACACACCTGAAAACATACAGCATCAGATGTATGCTGATTCAGACGATAACCATGATGGTAAATTGAACGAACACGAATACTACAAGTTCATGTATAAGCTTAACTACGACAAGCACAGTTATGGCTTGTAAAAAAAAATAGAAAAAGGATAATAATTATCCTTTGATTAAGTCGACTGCAGTCTGGATGGCTTCATCCATCTTGTCTGCATTCTTACCTGCACCTTGTGCTAAAGTCAAACGGCCTCCGCCGCCACCACCTAAAACACCCGCTGCAGTCTTGATAATTTCATTAATTTTAACTCCACTATCGATTGCATTTTGTGAAGCGGCTCCAACGATTTTACCGTCACTGTTTCCCATAACTACAACATCAGCCTTGCCGTTGTCGGTAAAGTCTGTTGCCATTTTTTGAAGCTCCCTGAAGTCTGCTTCGATTAGCTGGGATACAACTTTTAAACCGTTGATTTCTTCAAATTCATCTGCAAGCGAATTCATTTTTAAAGATGCAATTTCTGATTTTAGACGGTCGATTTCGTTTTTCTGGGCCTTCCACTCTGAAAAGAACCTGTCGCATGTTCTTGGCAATTGATTATTTTCAACTTTGAAGATTGCTGAACTTTCACGTAAGAGTGCATCATCATGCTGCATTGAATCAATAGCTGCAAGGCCGGCTGAAAAGTCAATCCTTTCAACACCATCCTGAACCCTTTCGGTTTTGTTGATTTTGATTGGCCCGACAACACCAGTCCTTAATACATGTGTACCTGCACAGGCCTGAACGTCAATTCCAGGGATTTTAACTACACGAATCATTTTGCCCGGAACGATTCCACCTTGGTAAAGCACAAAGCCGTATAAATCCTGTGCTTCATCTCTTGTGTGGAATTGAATGTCCAAATCAATGTTTTCCATTACATATTCATTGGCTAATTTTTCAATTTCATTTAGCTCTTCCTGTGTAATACGCTTGTAGTGTGATAAGTCAATACGTGCCCTTGTAAGGCCGTTTTGAGATCCTGCTTGCCAGATGTGTTGGCCCAACACTTTTCTTGCGGCTGCAATAACCAAGTGAGTTCCTGTGTGATGGCGCGCAAGAGTTATCCTTCTTCTCCAATCAAGTTTGCCTGTAACTTTTTTTCCAATCACTGCATTTGGAATTAATCCATCTACATGGTGCAATACTACGTTATCGACTTTTTCGGCATAGTGCATTTCAAAGTCAAAGCCTTCAATAGAAACTATACCTATATCTGAAGGCTGACCTCCTCCTTCAGGGTAGAATATTGTTTTATCAAAGATTAAACACTTGTCCCCATCTTTTTCAACTATTCCCAAAACTTCCGCTTCAAATTCTTTTTGGTAGAAATCTTTATAGAATAATAATTCTGTTTCAGGATAATCCACTTTGAATGTTTCTTTTTTAATAGTGGTGTCTTTTTCATGAGCTCCCGCTACTTGGGTAAAGAAGTTATCCGGAACATTTACGGTAAAATCATCGCCAGCCATTTCAACTACAACTTCCGGAGGAATTCCATGAGCATCATATAAACCGATTAACATGTCAAGAGGCATTTCATCTTTGCCTTCTTTTTTAAGCCTTTTGATTGATCTTTTGACAATGCTTTTTCCCTTTTTAACAGTAGCGGCAAAACGTTCTTCCTCCAAAGTGATGATGTTCATGATATGCTCTTCAAAATGGCGAATTTCTGGGTAGAATTTAGATAAGAAGTCAAGTTGAATTGCCATTACGTCAGCCAGTGACTCTTTCATGTTCAAATCTTTCATGAATCTGATAGTTCTTCTTAAAACCAATCTTGCCAAATATCCCTCTTTAACATTTGAAGGGATAATTCCGTCAGCAAGCATGAAAGCCAAACAACGGGTGTGGTCTGCAATGATGTAGATAGCTTCCATCGGTTCGGCTGCTTTTAAATATTCTTCTAAAGAGAGATCCAAACTGTCGGCCACCTGTTGCCTGAGTTCTTTCAAGTCCCCAATGTCTTCGATATCCATCATTCCGGCAATTTGTGCATTGCGCCCTTGAATATCCTCATTGATTTCAACACCAGTCAATTCCTTTAATTTGTTTACAACCGGTGCAAAACAAGCATCATAAGCAGTTGGAGTTCCTTGAGAAATCCATGCAATCCTTTCAAGACCATA
>CAJGDA010000018.1 GCA_904501935.1 uncultured Methanobrevibacter sp.
ATATATATGTTTTAAGCCAACTTCTTGACCGATGCAATTATTCAAATAGGTATATTCATAGCTTAAGGCACTGATTGCCTTATCACTTCTACCTAAAGCATTTTTAATGTCGCCCATATGTTTTGTTGCCTTGATTGCAATGTCGATAAATTCTTCTTCATCACCGCTATTGATAACGTCTCTTAGTTCAATGACTGAATCTGCCAGTGCATTCCTGATTTTAGGACCAAAACTGTTTCTGGATTGAATGTTGTAGGTTAAATATGGGTTTTGAGATACAATACGGGCTATCAAATCAATCATTAAATTGTAAATTGGACTTTCATAATCTTCAGTTTCTGATATGTCAACGCCTAACTTTTCAATTGCAGATGCTGCTGAAATAAATGAAAAGTGGGTTAAAACCTGTACAATACTCATCATAAAATCATGATTTTCAGCAGTAGTTTCAATTATCCTCATATTTTTGCTTGCAAGGTAATTATAAACTTTGGGATACCATTTTCCTTTCTTATCTGCAGTCAAAACAATAACTTGATTGTCAAGGCGTGTTGTTCTCGGACCAAAAACGGGGTGTGTTGGAATATATTCTACAGTTTCAGGCAAGGATTCGGCCATTGTTTTGGAAGGCTCTTCTTTGATTGAAGTTACATCAACCATTAGTGAACCGGTTTTCATAAATGGAGAAACTTCGCGAATAACTTCTGAAGTATATTGTATAGGTACGGAAATGACCAATATGTCACTGATATTGGCTAATCCTGCATTGGATTCTATATAATTCACACCTAATTCTTCAGCTACACGCTTGCCTTTTTCATTATCGTGTCCTGTTATAAATACGTTAAATTCATCTCTGAAGTAGTAAACGAGGGTCTTACCTAATCCGTCACTACCCCCAATTATTCCAACATTCATTTTAATCATTAATTAATTTAAATTAGAACGTATATATAAATTATTAATATAGAAAAAATAGTTGTGAATATTATGAAAATCATAAAAGAAAATGAAAAAGAGGGGATTGTTGAGATTGTTCCCGAAACATTGGATGATTTATGGCATTTGTCCCACATTATAGAAGTTGGAGATAATGCTTCCTCAAAAACAACCAGACGTATCCAAGATACCAGTGGAGATAAGATTAGAGGTGATAGGGGAGTTAAAAAAACATTTTATTTAGGATTGGATATCGAAAATGTTAGTTTTCATTTATTCACAGGAAAATTAAGATTGACAGGTGTCATTACAAGAGGACCTGAAGATTTGATACCTCTTGGATCACACCATACTTTGGAAGTCAAGCTCAACACACCGATAACTATCAAAAAGGAGCGATGGCCAAAATGGGCGATCAAAAGACTTAATCAAGCAATAGAAGCTTCTAAAAAATTGTCTGCAATAATCGTTGTTTTGGAAGACGATACCGCAACACTTGGGTTGATGAGGCAGTATGGAATTGAGTATTATGGTCCGATTAAAGGGAATGTGTCCGGCAAAAGAATAGTCGATAAAAACAGGCAGAAGAATATTGTCCAATTTTATGAAAAGGTTGTTGAATCAATTGAAAAATTCGATTCAATTCAAAATATCATTATTGCCGGGCCAGGCTTTGTTAAAAATGATTTTTATGACTATATTAAAGATAAACATGCTGATTTGGCAAAAATTTCGATTATTGAACCGACAGGGTCTGGCGGACGTAATGGAATAAGTGAAGTTCTAAAAAAGGGGACTGTTGAAAAATTAACTTCTGAAAATAGGGTTGCCCTAGAAATGGGCGCTGTTGATAACCTGCTCACTGAAATCGCTAAAAATTCATCAAAAGTAGCATACGGTTTGAGAGAAACTAAAAAGGCAGTTGATTTGGGTGCTGTTAGCCAATTATTAATATTGGACACTAAAGTTGCAAGCGAAAATATGGGTGATGCAATGGACATGGTGGAGAACATGAAAGGTGATGTGATGGTTATTAGTAGTGAACATGAAGGCGGAAAACAATTGGAAAGCTTAGGAGGTATGGCGGCTATTTTAAGATATGAAATTGCCTAAATTATTTATATTATAAACAATTAAAGATTATAATTAAGTGAGAAATATGTTCTATTCGTCAGTGATCATTGCATTTATAATGGTTTTAATTTTATCAGCAGTAGGTACTGCACTTTTAGATATAGTTTTTAGATTTTTAGGGAAGAGAGGTTATCTTGGTAACTTATATCCAAATGTAAGGGGAGGAACCCCTCGTGGAATTGGATTAGTTCCCTTTTTAATACTGTCTTTCTTCATGTTGCCCGGTTGCAACCTTCTTATATTAATAATCGGTATTTTTGCATTCATTGATGATGTTATAGGGCGCAGAAAATGCGAACCATTAGGTATTGAATGGGGTCAACTTTCAAGAGGTATCGGAATTATATTAGTAATCATTGTAGGTATTCTTGAAGGGTATTGGATTTCTGCTGTTTTCATCGCTCTTATGGTTCAGCCGTTAAATATTTCAGATATGCAACCAGGTTCAACTTGTCTTGTTACATTGATAATGAGTGTTGTAACTATTATTTTCATGTTAATCTTTGGTTCTCCTTACGTATCTGAATTGCCGGCAGTTTATACTCCATTATTAATATTCTTCGTATGTTTAGGTTACAGCCCATTGGATTTCGCAGGAAAAATCATGTTGGGTGAAGTTGGAAATCACACTTTTGGCGTTGCATTGGGTCTAGCTTTCTACATGGTTGGTGGATTATGGTCTGTAATTGTTCTTGGAATTATAACCACTGCATTAATCGCATTTATCAGAAGAAACAATTTGAGTGTATTCTTCAGAAATAAATTAAGAATTCCTAATCCTACCTTCGGCGATTACTTCATGGATGTGTTGACTGGTGGGGGATTAGGCGATTTATGTAGAAGGTGGCTTTTTAAAGATAAACAATATGTAGTTAGAAATCCGTTGTTAATTGCATTAGGATTTAGAAGATTATTATATAATCCATATGCTTCACGTTCTAATACTTACGTTTCTAGAAATAAAATTCCAAGATTAAATAAAGGTGGATGATTTTTTGAAGGCGCTATTTATAGTTACTGGAAGAGGATTGGGTGGTGATGCAGCAATCGCTCTCAATACAATTAAAGCTCTTGAAAAAAGAGGAGTCGATTGTGAAGTTGCTTTGGATAAATCCGCTCCAGGAATATTATTTGAAAAAAATGGTTATTCATGGTATAAAATTTCAATCCCTCAAGCAGGAGGACATGCCGCAACTAAGCTATCTGCTGCAAAAGGCGCTCTTAAATTAATAGGTGCAACTTTTAAAGCAAGGTCTGCTATTAAAAAATCAGGTGCTGATTTTGTAGTGGGTGTTCTAGGAGGGGGCGCAATTGTTGGTTCATTAGGAGCAAAATTCGCTAGGAAACCTGCATTTTCATTAATTTCAACACCACTTGACTCAAAAGTATGTCCTAAATTTAATCAATGTTATATATTTCCGGAATTGGACAAATTTAGATTGGAAACTCTTCCAGAAAATATGGAAAAATCTTTTTATCCGATTTCTGATACTGCAGGCAATGGTGATGCGAACATTGCATTTTCAAAACTTAAGGAATTCCCTAATTTTGATGAAAATAAAAAAACTATCTTATTTTCGTCAGGTTCCTCTATTTTTAAAGGCATGATCGATGCAATTAATTTAGTTTCCAGGTGCACTGATGAATATAATCTGGTTTTAGTCGGTATTCCCTTAGAGGATGAGTATCTGGATGACATTGATAATGAAAAAATAATTTACACTGGCTACATTGATTGGATGAATCATTTATTTAAGTTTGTTGATTTGGCAGTTTTAACTGATGATGGTGTATCTCTTCAAGAAGCATTAACCTGTGAAAAGCCTATTGTTACAGTTACAAGGGTAAAATGGGGAAGATATCAAAACATGGCAGGAATTTATAAAGGCGCCATTATCGAATCAGAAATTGATGATGTCTGCAGAAGCATTGATGAATCATTTAAAAACTATGATTCCCTAAAAGAAAGGGCTTTATTCTATGGGCAGGAAAGTTCACAAGCCGCTGACTATTTAGTCGATAGGATGTTAAAAAAATTAGAATAGTGGTTATTATAACCACATATTTTTTATTATTTTATAATTTGAGTCTGTTGAAGGATGTATCTCTAAAAATTCTGAATAATCATCTAATTCATAATCCATTCTCATTAGATAGGATAGATAGGCAACATCACTGGTGGATGATGGGGATATTTCATTAATTCTATTTATTTTATTGTTTTTCTTATCAAACTCCACTTCAGTATATCCTGTATCCATTGATAGTATATTCCAGAATGAATGAGGTCCTGCAATACCAGGAATTCCAATTGTTGCTTTATCTTCATCAGGACATGTGGATTTTTCATTTTCGACAAAACTTACTTCCATGTTCAAACTTAATGTTTGAGGAATACAATTGTAGCTTACTTTATTTGAGTATCCTGCCATGTTTCTTGCAGCTGTGATACCTTCCATTCTAGCTACTGGTGTCAGCAAATATCCTCCGGTAACATCTCCTGCAGCATATACATTATCAACATTAGTTTTCATCATCTCGTTAACTTTAATTGTTTTATTAGGATTAAGTTCAACAAAACCTTCAGCAATTTCACTGTTAGGAGTTCTGCCGGTTGCAAAAAATGGTGTTCCCTCTAATTCTTCATTTTTGTCAGTTAATATTTTATCTTTAAAAGCTTCAGTGACATCTGTATTTTCATAAATATTGACATCAGGAATGATTTTTTCTAAAACATACCTTCTTGTATTTTCACTGATTCCCTTTAAGAATGTGCTTCTTGCAATGATGTTAACTTCACTGCCAAGTGTTGAGTAAATGTTTGCTATTTCACAAGCAATTATCCCGCCGCCAACAATATTCAATTTTTCAGGAACCTCATCAAGCTTTAGAATATCCTTATTTGTCAATCCGAATTCTTTTCCTTTAATGTCTGGAATGAATGGGCGAGCTCCAGTTGCTATTAATAAGTTATCGTATTCAAAGCTTTCATTATTTACTTTAACAGCACCGTCTTCAATACTGGCCTCTCCGTAAATTATTTCATTGCCAAAGCTTTCATTTTCCATTTGGTTTAGTTCTCTTAGCATTTCTTGAGTTTCTATAATTTTTTCAACAATTTTTTCATAAGAGACATCCATTTGACTTTTAATAAATCCATAACTGTTGAATTTATTGTTATAATCAATAAATTTTGTAATGTCTGTTAATGCACAAACAACCATACAACCCTCATTTAGGCAAGTACCTGCAATGTGATTTTTTTCAATTAAAGTAACCTCTTCACCTAGTTTTCCAAGCTCTATGGAACCTAATCTTCCAGCAGGACCGGAACCAATAACAATATTTTTCATTAAAAACACCCATTTAGATAATTTTATATAATACTACCTTTGTAAATTAATATATAATTAAATTTTGGAGATAGTAATAATGTGTATTGCAGCACCTGCTCAAGTTGTTGAAATTAATAGAGAAGAAAATACATTATTTGCTGACTTTGGTGGAGCAAGACAACAAGCTAAAATGGATCTTTTACCTGATGTAGAAATTGGTGAGTATGTTTTAATCCATGCTGGTTATGCAATTGAAAAATTAAGTGAAGAAGCTGCTAAAGAATCTTTAGAAGCTTGGGAAGAACTTTTAGAATTCCTTGAAGAAGAAGACAAAGAAATGGAAAAAGCAAGAATGGAACATCTTGAAAAAATTAATCAATAAATGGACACTCTTGTTACTCCTTTTATTTTTAAAAATTCATTTATTAAATCGCCCTTAACGGGTTCTTCTGTTATGATTGTTAGAATTGGTGTTTGTTGAAGCTCGGTATCTTCTGCATAAGCTTGCCGAATATCAATTCCTTTTTCTGTAATTAAACTTGTGGTATTTGCAAGAATGCCTTCGCTATCGGATCCTACTTCTATTTCAATTACTCCGAGGTCTAAATTTTTGGCAATATTTTTTAAAAGTGTTCCGGCAGGAATTATGTTGCTGAAGAGATTGTATAATTCTTCATCTTCTTTGATTATGTCAATTGTTGATTTAATGGCTCTTCTATCCACATCTGCTGCTGTAGCCAATGCTTTATCGCTAATTTTTAAATTGCCACAGTAAATTTTACCATCTTCATTTAAAGATAATCCTAATTCAATCATTTTTTCTGCAACTCTAATTCTTGCAGGGTATTTTTTGAATTTTTCATTAATTTTTTCCCACATTTTAATCATCATTCCAACTTTTTGTACATTCAAGTTTTATTATGTTGAATGTAATATATATTATTTATCATAAAAAAGGAAATCCTGCAGAATTGATGGGCATTGTAATGAAATATTAAAAATATTTAAAAAGAATATCTCTTAGATAAAACTGTCATGTAATATGAAAATTCTTAAAAAAATAGTTTGGAGTAGGCTAGATGGGATTCGAACCCATGACCTCCCGGTTATCAGCCGAGCGCGCTAACCAAGCTGTGCCACTAGCCTATGATAATTGTGTGACAGTTAACTGTCAACACTTTTATATCTATTTATTGCTATATATAACTGTTTCGGTATTATATATGGAATTAATTAAATTTTAAAAAATTATCTGTTAATCATTTCGTTAATGGAGTCTGCCATAGCATGTCCTTCAACGATAATTTTTGCATTTTCAATTCCTTCAACTTTTTCTGCTCTGATTTTAGCATCAGCAGCAATACGAGTGATACTCATACAACCTGGATTGGTTGGTTTAAGGATAATTTCAGCTTGATCGCCTTCAACAGTTATATTTTGTACAATGCCCATTTCTACAATACTTATTCCCATATGTGGGTCATTAATTACAGAAATAGCATCTTTAATATTATTAACTAAGTCTTCTGACATTTTTCGTCTCCTAATCTTTATTGTAATTATAGTTTTAAACTAAGATATTTATAAACGTTGTTATTTTTTCGAACAAAAATATAGTAAATTATTTTACGCGGTGTTTAATCTTAACACCAATTCCATTTTCGCATTCTTCCATTTCACGGCCGGTCATTATTGCTTTTCCAACTCCAACAACGGAATCATCTTTAACGATAACTACCTCATCATTCGGCACGATTTTATGGTCTGCTTTTTCAATTCCTGGTGCAAATACTGTATTTGTCGTAAGGTCAAAATCGATTTCAACAATATGAATTCCCAAATCTTTTAAGATTTCTCCACCAGGCAAGTTTAGTCTATATAATCCATAATCCTTATTCAATAGTGCTAATTGGGTCCCATTGGATAATATTCTTTTATGATACATTCCTTTGGTTTTGACATTGTCCGGAATGAATTCATCGCCACTTTCTCCAAATTGGAATTTTGCAATGGATCTTAATTCATGCAATGTTTTTTCTTTTCTATTGATTTTTTTATGATTTTTAAGTTCCATTCTTAAATTATAAAGGGAATCTGGTGAAGTTGGCCTTCCATCTTTACAAACATTTACAAAATCATCAATATAGGCTTCGCAAGATTCCAAATATCCTCCTGCAAGATTGGCGACAATTGTTTTCCCTTCACAGTATTTGGCTACTAATTTGCCGGTTTCTTCAATTTCATCTTCAGACCATTTGCCAGTTGTACTCACATCATAAGATTGAATAGGGAACGTATTTTCAAGTTCTCTTGGACAGATTCCAAAGGGAGATGTTACAATAAGTTCTTGATAAGAACGAGTAAGTTTTCTAAATTTTTGATGAGATTTGGAATTGGAATAAGGCTTTTTCATACTGCAGGGCAATAAGACAACAGTATCCCCAAGAGGTTCCATCATTTCCATTCTTTGTCTCCACCTAACTGCTTCTGGCCGGTATAAGGACTCATCACTTGAACATATTACTTTCATATTATTCCTCAAAAGCTTTAATTAATTCATTGTCTAATTCAATCAATCTTTCAATATTATCGTCGCTGTCTTCAATGTTCCTTTTCCATTTCTCTATGACAAAATCAATATCCACTTCTTCACTGCCACTTATTAAATTATCAGCATGTGCAACAATTTTTTCTTCAAGAGTTTGTGGAATGTAGGATTTTTTAGGAAGTCCTAGTTTTACAGCTTCTTCTTCAGTTATTCCAGCACCTATATGTCTTTCAATAATATTTAGGACATCTTGTGAATAGCCATATTTTTTAGCTATTTCTACACCTTTGATAGCATGTGTAATGCCATGAGTTTTAGACCTTCCAATATCATGCAGAATGGCACCCTTTCTAATAAGGTCTTTATCCACATTATCAAAATTAGCAGCTATTTTCATAGCTTTTTTACAAACAGCTTTACAATGGTCTATTACATTTTTAGGAGTATTCTCCTTTTCAAGTAATTCAATTTCCATTTTTATCTTTTATTTATTTTTTTCAGTAAAGGATTTAAAATTACTTTCAACCATTTTTATATCTTCTTTAATTTGCTCGATGGTTTCTGTATTATCTTGGAATTCTAATTCCTCTCCACATGCAGGGCATAAAAACTCATAATCTGAAGCTTCATCAAAATCAAGTCTCACATGGCCTTGCGGGCAAATAAAAAACATGTTGTTGGATTCGCGTTCTAATTCTTCATTAAGCATATCCAAATATTTTTCAGAATCTTTAATAATACGATTTATAATTTCCTCTTTTTCAAATTTCCAGGAATAAGTGAACCATTGTGTTTCAGGGTCTTTACTTCTTTTGTAGCTGGCGATTCCCATATCATAAAGTCTGTAAAGTATTTTTCTAACGATATTTAGTTTAATTCCAGTTTCATTAGCAATTTCTTCATCAGTTTCAATTCCATCATTTAATGCCTGAACGATAGGCAAATTGCTTTCATCTTCAACAATGCTGGTTAATAGTTGTTTTACTAATGGATCATCTATCATTTAATTTCCCCTAAAATTATTAAATCATATTATCATACAACTCTGAAAAAGTAAAAAATAATTATTATGATATAAGATTATAAACCTATACTATTTATGTATTTCCTTATTATAAAAATTTATCTAATATTCTTCTAAAATTTCTAATAGATTTCGTATGATATATTCTACTTCTTCATCGGTTAAAGTGGAATATATTGGCAAACTTATCTCATTTTTAAATAAATTGTATGCATTAGGATAATTGTCAATATTAAATCCTAAATCTTTATATGCAGTTAACATCGGCAACGGTTTGTAATGTACGTTTGTGCTTATTCCTCTTTCTTCCATTTTTATTATGATTTCATTTCGTTCTTCTAATGAAATTCCTTCAATTCTTGTTAAGTATAAATGGCCTGATGAAGCGGAATTTTCAGTAAAATGATTAGGGGTAATCACTTTGCTATCTTTAAATCCTTCATCATATTTTTTAATGATTTCATGTCTTCTTTTAAGCATGGAATCATATCTTCCAAGTTGTCCAAGCCCAATCCCAGCCTGAACATCTGTCATATTGCATTTGTATGCTGGAAGTAAAATATCATATTCCCAAGATCCTTTTTTGGTTTTTTCTAGGGCGTCTTTGGTTTGTCCGTGAAGGGATAATATTTGTAATTGCTTGTATAATTTTTCAGAATCTATTCCTTCATGATCCATCCAAGTCACGGCTCCCCCTTCGGCTGTTGTTAAATTTTTAACTGCATGGAAGGAAAAACAAGTAAAATCAGCAAGTGTCCCTGCTTTTTTACCATCTTTAATGGCTCCAAAACCATGAGCGCAATCAGATAATACGATAATTCTGCCAAATGCCTCTTGAATGTCATTATTCGCGTTAAATAACTCTTTTTTTTCTTCAATTATCTCAAATATTTTATCGTAATCACATAGAATGCCTGCAATATCCACGGGCATTATTACTTTTGTTTTATCGGTAATTGCATCTATCATTTGGGAGTAATCCATTTCCTCTTTGCCTTTTTGACTGTCAATCATTACTGGAGTTGCACCAACATGGCAAATCACGCTGCATGTTGCTGTATATGTATAAGCGGGCACGATTATTTCATCACCTTCACCAATTCCCAATAATCTCAAGGTCATCTCTAAGGCAGTTGTAGCGGCACTTAAACAAACAGTTTTATCGCTGCCGCAATAAGCGCTAATTCTTTTTTCAAATTCTTTTGTTTTAGGGCCGGTTGTAATCCAACCAGATTTCAATGCATCTATTACTTCTTCAATTTCTTCATCGGTTATGTCCGGTGGTGAAAATGGAATATTCATAATTTACTCCCCGTTGACTTCTTCAGGTTCGTGATAAGTCGGAACACATCTTTTCACAGTTTCTTTAATAATTTCCTTATCATAAATTTCATTATCAATAATTTCTCTAAAGGCATCTAATTTTTCTTCGATTTCGTCCATGGTAAAGTCCATTGGTTCTGTAATATAGATTTTTTCATGGTTGGTTTCTTCGAGATTTTCTTCATTCATTAATAATTCTTCATATAATTTTTCTCCAGGCCTTAAACCTGTAATTTTTATTTCAATATCTTCTCCAATAGTTAAACCAGATAATTCAATTAAACTTTTTGCCAAATCATAAATCTTAACTGGTTCTCCCATGTTCAATACAAAGATTTCCCCACCTTTAGCGTAGGTAATTGATTGTAAAACCAATGAAATCGCTTCCGGAATTGTCATAAAGAATCTTGTAATTTCTTTGTGAGTTACAGTCACAGGACCTCCTTCAGCAATTTGTTTTTTAAATAATGGCACAACAGACCCATTACTTCCTAAAACATTTCCAAAACGGACAGCCACATATTCAGTTTCACTTTCTTTGTCTTTAGCTTGGATTATCATTTCACAAACTCTTTTTGTAGCACCCATTATGTTTGTCGGATTAACGGCTTTGTCTGTTGAAATTAAAATAAAACGTTTAGCATGATATTTGTCGCATGCATTTACTAAATTGTATGTTCCAAAAATATTATTCTTTATGGCTTCAGTCGGATTGTTTTCCATTAGCGGAACATGTTTGTGTGCGGCAGCATGGAAGACAATTTCAGGTGAATACACTTCAAATATCTTAAATATTCTTTTTTCATCTCTAATGTTTGCAATAATTGCCTTAATGTCATTGTTTGGATATTTGGCTTTAAGTTCTAATTCAATATCATATAAGCTATTTTCATAAATGTCTAACATTAGCAATTGCTTTGGATTGTTGAGCATTATTTGCCTACAGAGTTCTTCACCAATGGATCCTCCTCCGCCGGTTACTAAAACAACTTTTTCATTTATTAGATTTTTTATGTTGTTGTTGTCAATTTCGACGGGGGCTCTTCCAAGCAAATCTTCAATTTCCACATCTCTTAGGCTGTGGTATAAGTTTTCTTCAGAAATAAGCTCTCTTAAACTTGGTAAAACTTTTACTTTAGCGTTTGTTTTACTGCAAATTTCAAGGATTTCTTTTTTATTTTTATTATCAATATTAACAATGGTAAAGAAAATAGAATCGACATGGTACTTTTCACAGATTTTTTCTATATCATTTCTGTCTCCAATGATTCTTACGCCAGCAACAGAATAACCAATACGTTTTTTATTGTCATCTATGATTCCAATAATTTCATATTTGCCTTTTAATGTTGAGTTTAAGGTTTTAATAATGTCATTTGCAGAATATCCTCCACCAATAATTAATAATTTTTCCTGATTTTCATCCGTATAATTAATTCCTTTATTTGCAATATCTGATAGTAATGCATATTTTATTGCAATGTGAAATACAACAATTATGATACCAATTAATGCTCCAACAGCTAAATTAAACTTAATTGAAGGATTTTTCATGTTTAAAATTGACTTTTCAATTATTGAAACTATAATTGAGGACAATACTGAAAGAATGAGATATATAACGTAATCATGGTTATTTTCATAACGTATAATAATTGAATAGCGTTTTGCTAGTCTGAATACAATCTGCAGAACAATTATTGTTAGTATGATGCTTGTTATGATTTCATTTTTTGTTACTGCACTTGTCGGATTCATTAAAAATGAGTCTGTAATTAAAATAGATATTAAATAATATCCCAAAACGACTGCAATGCAATCAAGCAAGGGCAGCAAGATATTCCTATATTTTCCAAACTTATCTACATTCATTAAGCTCGTCCTTTAGTTTATTTATTTCAAATTAGTTATAACTTATAATTACATTAAGTATTAACTACTTATGTTAATTGGTAGATATAAAATTTTCTTGTACAATATACTTTACTTTTGTAAATGCCTATCTTTTCTGATTATCACGGCAGGCGTATGGGTGATAGAATCAAGGTCTTCAATAGTTACCTTATCAATTTCGGAACCTAAAACCGCTTTAACGCTATGTATGGTTTTCATTTCTGTTGAAAGTGATTTTTGATAATCTTCAGCGATATTAGCTATTTTTAATGCAGTTTCAACATCTATTTTTTCGCTACATCCAAGAGGTGTTGATCCCATATTCTGGGATAGCTGCCCTTTCACATATCCAAAAATTCCGTTGTCGGCATCAATTCCGTCAATGGCGATTGGTAGTGCTGTAAAATACTTGCCGTTTTTCATATATGTTGCATCTGTATCAATAATCATTACACAAATGTCCTTTCCAATTTCCTTTTTTATGTCTTTTGCAACTTTTTCGGGATTTTCGGGAAGTAGTGAAACACAAGTTCCCGGAGCATTGCTTAAGTCAATTCCTGCTTCGGAGGCGGGCTTTAATGCATGTTTCAGGCCGTATAGTTGTAGCACAACTTCTTTATGGGCTTCCGTTTGTTTAGGTAATTTTCTTAAATTTTTAATTGTTCTTTTTTTTATTTTAAGCAATGGTCCTAAAACATAGCCCCAGAGGTATTTGCTCCAAACAACAGTTAAGAATTTGGCGGTCAAACCGGGATTATATTTTGATTCATCAACCAATCTGCCTTGTGAAACTGAAATTGGAGTTTCAGCTATTACTAAATAATCTTTTTCTTTCATCAGTTCTTTTGCAGGCAATATAATCGAATCTAGATTTTCATTTGGTTTGATATAACCTGTTTCTATGGGAATTACGATGTAATCGCCATTTATCACATGTTTTATATTTTCTAATTCTTTGTCAATCATAAAAATCTTTAATAAATTAAATAATATATAATATATTAATGGATTTTTAAAATAATTATCTATTGGGAATGATAAATATGGCAAGAAAATTTATTACATATTTTGATAAGGAAGGTAATGATTACACTGACGAATTGATAATGGCTGTTAAAGATAAATTGGAAGTCTCTGGTAATATTAAAAGAATTTTAATCGCTTCATCTTCCGGTGAATCTGCATTAAAATTATATGGTGCTGTTGGCGATTGTGTTGAAATAATTAATGTCACTCATCATATGGGTTTTGCTGGTCCGAACGAATCAGATATCTCAGATGATATGATTGAAAAACTTGAAGATGTAGGTATTAAAACATACTTTGGAAGCCATGCTTTTAGTGGGGCTGCAAGAGGTGTCACTAATAAATATGGGGGATATTCTCCGTTGGATGTTGTTGCAGATACCTTTAGAATGTTTTCACATGGTATTAAAGTAGGTGCTGAAATCTCAATAATGGCTGCAGATGCAGGTTTGATTCCAGTTGGTGAAGAAATTATCGCTATTGGTGGAAGAGGCCATGGTGTTGATAGTGCGATTATTTTAACCCCCGTCAATGCAAAAGATTTGTTTAATTTAAAAATTAAGGAAATAATTGCAATGCCAAGAGATTGATTTAATATTTTTATTTTTTCCAAAAACTTTTTTTAGTAGTTATAACTTATAAATTAGTTGCATTTAAATATAAGTAAAAATAGAAATATTTAACAATTATTTTAAAGCAGAGTATGTGGGGTTAATTCGTGAAATTTATAGATGATGCAATCAAAGAATCCGAACAAAGAATGGAAGAAAAAGCGCCTGAAAACCTCTCTTCAGATATTGACGATGAATTAATGGATATTATTAAAGGTGCTAAGACCAATATATTTGTTGTTGGTGCTGGTGGTGCAGGAAACAACACTATTTCAAGATTAAATGAAATGGGTATCGAAGGAGCAGTTACAATTGCAGTAAACACCGATGCTCAAGATTTATTTTACAGTCAATCCGCTAAAAAAATCCTTTTAGGTAGAAAAACTTCTAAAGGATTGGGTGCAGGTGGAGATCCGAGTGTTGGTGAAGAATGTGCTGAAGAAAGTGAAGATGAAATCAGAAATGAATTAGAAGGAGCAGATATGGTTTTTGTTACCTGCGGACTTGGTGGGGGAACTGGTACAGGTTCAGCACCAATCATTTCTAAATTATCTAAAAAATTAGGCGCATTAACTGTTGCTGTTGCTACTATGCCATTTTCAGCAGAAGGAATTAAAAGAAGAGAAAATGCAGAACTTGGTTTAGAAAAACTTCAAGAATCTGCAGACACTGTTATTGTAATTCCAAATGATAAACTGTTGGAAGTTGCACCTAATTTACCTTTAAATAAAGCATTCATGGTTTCTGATGAAATATTGGGAAGGGCAGTTAAAGGCATTACAGAATTAATTACTAAAAAAGGTCTTGTAAGTTTAGACTTCGCAGATATTAGAAGCATCATGGGTGGTTCTGGTATGGCTATGATTGGTATGGGTGAATCCGATACTGGAGATAGAGCTTTAGAATCCGTACATGAAGCATTAAGCAGCCCATTATTAGACATTGATATTTCCAATGCTACTGGTGCTTTAGTTAACATATCTGGTAGTTCTGATTTAACATTACATGAAGCAGAAAAGATTGTTCAAGTTGTTGCTGATAAATTAGATCCTGAAGCTAACATTATTTGGGGTACTCAAATTGATGAAAGTCTTCAAAATACTGTTAGAACCACAGTTGTTGTTTCAGGAATCAAATCCGGTTATGAAGTTGAGCAAACTCCTGAAATCGAGTATGCTGAAGAAAAAACAGAGGATGAGTCAGCTGACGATCAATTAGATGATTTCATTGACGGAATCTTCTAATTATTTTTCTTATTTTTTTTATAAGAATGCAAACATTTATTAATAGTTTTAACTAAAAATTATCTTACTACTATTATTTTATTATAATTTATAAAATTCTTAATTTTGGGTATTTAAATGAATGTACAAGAAAGTTTTAATCAATTTATCAAAGACAGTAAAAGAGTATTAAAAGTAGCGAGAAAGCCAGATTTGCCAGAATACCTTGAGTTAGCTAAGATTTCAGCTTTAGGTGTAGCTATCATTGGCGTTATTGGTTTTGTTATTGTTATGCTTGGTTCTTTAATTGGAATTTAGAACCTCTTACTTATTTTTTTTTGATAAAATTAAATTATAATAATTTTTTTAGTAATAATTATTTGTTCAAAAATTCATTTTTTGGAAAACTTTTAAATACTATTATTTATTATAAATATTAATATTATAGAAATCTTATTTTCAAGAATTTTCGTTCTTGATAATTATGACTTTTATATTATGTGTAATAATTTTAATTTATTTATTTAACTTAAAATCAATTTACACTAAACCCAGGGAACATGGGGGATAGCTTAATCAATTTCTGTTTGTTAGAACGGATTACTTAAGAATCTCTAACTATTGTTGGGGACGTTCAAAAATATTTTTAACTTAATGTATGATTTTATTAACAAGAAAAAATTTTAAAAATAGGTGAATTTTTCATGGAAGATACTAATAGTTCCATATATGCTCTTAAAACCTCTGCGGGTCAAGAAAGGAATGTTGCTAGACTTTTAGCACGTAAAGCTAGAACAGTTGATGGTATAGGCATTTCATCAATTCTTGTTCCTGAATCTTTAAAAGGATATATTTTAGTTGAATCTTCAACAAAAATAGATCTTAGAAATCCTGATTTAAAAGTACAACATTTAAGAGGGGTTGTTGAAGGTAGTGTAGGCATTACTTTCGATGAAGTTAAAAGATTCTTAAAACCAGAGCCTATTATTTCCTCTATTCAAAAAGGAAGTATTGTTGAACTTATTTCTGGTCCATTCAAAGGGGAAAGAGCAAAAGTGGTTCGTATTGATGAATCACGTGAAGAAGTCGTTCTTGAGTTAATAGAAGCAGCAGTACCAATTCCGGTTACTGTTAAAGCTGATCAAATTAGAATAATTCAAAAGGAGGCTGACTGATGGCTAAAGATACAGTCGAAGTTCTTATCGAAGGTGGAACTGCAACTCCTGGGCCACCATTAGGACCTGCTTTAGGGCCTTTCGGTATTAACATGATGCAAGTTGTGGAAGAAATTAATCAAAAAAGCGCTGACTTCGCAGGAATGAAAGTGCCTGTTATAGTCACTATTGATAGAGATACTAAAGAATTCGAAATCGAAATCGGTACTCCGCCAACAACTGCACTTATCATGGAAGAATTAGGCATCGAAAAAGCTTCTCACGAACCAGGTTTGGATATTATCAATGACTTGCCTATTGAAACTGCTTTAAAAATCACTAGAATGAAATTCGATTCATTATTATCTAATGATTACAAAGCAGGTATCAAAGAAGTTATTGGAACCTGTGTAAGTATGGGATTATCTGTTGATGGTAAAGACCCAAGAGAAGTACAAAAAGATATTGATGCTGGAAAATATGATGATCTCTTTGAAGAATAGAGATTATTTAGTTAAATTAGAATTAAGTTAATAAATACAGTGTATATGATGTTATAACTAATAATTATAATTGATATACTGTTTTTAATTCATGCAATCGTTTAAGAATTTTTTTCTTGCAATCGATACTCATGAAACCAAAAAAAATCCAATGAGCATTAATGTTCATGGGGGATGAATATGACACAAGATGTAATTAACGCGGTGAAGGAGGCAAAAGAACAATCAAAGCCGAGAAACTTCACTGAGTCAGTGGATGTTATTATAAATATCCGTGACTTAGATGTCAGAAAGCCAGAAAATAGGTTTAATGAGGAAGTTACTCTTCCTAACGGCCGTGGCAAAGAGATTAATATCGGAGTCATTGCTGATGGGGAACTCATTGTTCAGGCTAAAGATGCTGGTCTTGATGTTGTAATCAATAAAGACGGATTAGAAGAGTTTGGAAAAGACAGAAAAGCAGCTAAAAAAATGGCTAACTCTGTTGATTTCTTAGTAGCTCAAGCAGATATGATGCCACTCGTTGGTAGATTCTTAGGTCCAGTTTTAGGACCTCGTGGAAAAATGCCAAAACCAGTGCCTGCAAGTATCAAATTAGATCCTCTTTTACAAAGATTACAAAACACTGTCAGAGTTGGTGTAAAACAACAAGCAAGTATTCAAGTTGTTGTTGGAAGCCAAGACATGTCAGACGAGGACATAGCTGAAAATGTTGAAACTGTTCTTACAGTCTTAGACCGCAATTTGGAAAAAGGAAGAAGTCAAATCAAGTCCATGTTTATTAAAACAACTATGGGACCAGTAGTGAGGGTGATCTAATGGCTCATGTTGCTGAATGGAAAAAGGAAGAAGTTAACGAGCTAAAAAACATTATCGGTCAATACGACGTAATCGGTATTGTTGATTTAATGAACATTCCTGCAAAACAGCTCCAAGAAATGAGAAAATCTCTCAAAGGCAAAGCTGTTATAAGAATGTCCAAAATAAATCTTATTAATTTAGCTCTTGAAGATTGTAATGCTGATAAAAACAACATTGTTGAT
>CAJGDA010000019.1 GCA_904501935.1 uncultured Methanobrevibacter sp.
ACATTGACCTACATCTAATAATCTTGGGATTCCTTCGATGTCACCTAAATCCAAGTCATTGAATTTGTATTTTCCGCATGCTAATGTTAAGATAACAGTGTCTTGAGGTAAGTTTTGCACGAATTCCCTGTAGTAGTCATTATGTTTTGCTGCCTTGTCACATCCCCCGACAACGAAGAATCTTCTGATTTTGCCTTCTTCCACTAATTTTTTGATTGCATCAGCGTGTTCTACAATAGCTCCAGCACTCCAACCAGTTGTGATTGTAGTCAATTCTTCTGCTTCTAAAGATCCAAGAGATTTTGCACATTCAATTACTTCTGAAAAGTCATAGTCCTCTACGGTTTTTACGCCGTCAAGTTTAGCGACATCCATGGTGAACATTCTTTCCTTGTATGCGTCAAGTGCTGGCAATACACAGTTACTGGTTCCGACAATTGCAGCATTGTATTTTTTAAATACCGCTCTTTGGTCGTGCCATGCTCCACCGAGTTGTCCAGCCAAGTTTTCATATTTGTTGAGTCCAGGGTATCCGTGAGCAGGCAACATTTCAGAGTGGGTGTAGACCTTGATGTCAGTCCCTTCCACTTGTTTTAATAATTCTTCTAGGGCTTTTAAGTCGTGACCGGTTACAATGATGGCCGGCCCTTCTTGTGCTCCTACTTTTACTTCAACTGGTTGTGGTTCACCGTATGCTTCAATGTGAGCATCTTTGAGCAATCTCATTACATCAATACTTACTTTACCTGCTTCAAGAGCTAGTGCAACCAAATCATTTGCATCGAAGTTGACATTAGTCAATGTAGTGTATAAACCTTTGGTTAAGAATGCATCGATTTCAGGATTGAATTTGCCTAAAACATTTGCATTGTAGTTGTATGCACTAATTCCTTTCATAGTATAAATTAAATTATCTTGTAATCTTGCCACAGTAGCGCTTTTGCCACAAACCCCTTTTACAGTACAACCAGTGCCTTTAGCGGCCTGGGAACATTGATAACAAAACATGTCTAATCCTTCTGCCATTTTAATTACCTCTTAATTATTGTTAATCATAATTATCAGACAGATAGTATATAAGTATTTTGTCACTTTTCAAGGGTTAAAAGTAGTAAATTTATATATAATGTCCCACATAACAAAAAACATGGACGAGAATATAGCTATACTTAAAGGACTTGGGCTAACAATGTACGAGGCCCAAGCATATGTAACGCTCACTTCATTAATCTCATCGACTGCAACAGAAGTGTCTGAAAAATCAGGCATTCCTCGAAGCAAAATATATGATGTGATGAATGGACTGATCAAGAAGAATTTCATAGAAGTGGAAGACGGAAGGCCTCTCAAATATACTGTCAAATCCCCAATTGAAGTGTTGGATCGTGAAAAGGAACGTGTCAACACACAAATCGATGACACAATAACAAGATTGACATACATCTATGAAAACGGAATGAGCCAAGTTCAAGCTCCAATATGGAGAGTATATGGCGTTGAAAAAATCATTGCACAGGAAGTTGAAATCATCAATAGGGCGAAAACATCCGTCAATATGAGAATAGGATTCTTATTTGAAGGCGAAGGTGACGCACTCATTAAAGCATTTAAAAAAAGGCGAAACTTAAATGTGAACATATTGGCTTCCCCAACATGCTACATCAATGATGAAGAAGTCAATATCATAAAAATGTTTAAGGATGCCGGCATTAACATCCAAAAGGCAGACATTCCATTTGTTAAGGTGTTGATATCCGATTCAAAAGAGATGATGCACACATATACCAAGTTTTCAGAAGATAAGAGAAACGTCATTCCAGAAACAGCAATTGGAATCTGGAACAAATATGAGGACATAGCCAAAAACTATGACGACCGTTTCATGAATCAATTGAAAAAACTAAAGAAAAAGTCTAAATAAATTTATCTTCGAATTTCATCAAAGCATCCAATAAAAAGTCATCCAAACGATTGACACTGTTATCAACAATATCCTCCGGAACTTCCCAATAAGCTGATGCAATACCTCCGGCAATAGCCGCCTGCGTATCAGCATCCCCGCCTAAAGAAACGCAATTTCTAATTGTGTCTTCAAAATCGTCTGCCTCCAAAAAGCAGATTATTGATTCCGGAACACTCCCTGCACATGAAACGTCAAAAGAATAAAATGGCCTTATCTCATTTAATGACCTATTTAAATTATATTCATACCTTGTTTCAACATGATCTTTTATTTCATCCTTGTTGGCTCCAATTCTTGCAAGATAAATTGCATCAACTGTAGCTAGTGCTCCTTTTACAGCTTCAGGATGATTATGTGTAACGACTGCTGATTTATAGGCTAAATCCTGGGCTTCTTCAAGTGAATTCGCTGCCCATGCACATGGTGAAACCCTCATTGCAGAACCGTTTGCCCAACTTCCATAAGGTTGCGGATGTTCTTCTCTCAACCAATTCAAGAACATTCTACCATAACCTGCACCAATATACCTATTACCGAATAACTGCAATTCTTTAATTAACACATCTTCTGAAGTTTTATCCTTGCTTAGCCAATTAGCAATAGCCAAAGTCATTACAGTATCATCTGTAAAAGTTGATCTGTCGCCAAACAACTCAAATTCTTTAGTTTTAATAGAATTAAATTCATAAACTGATCCAATTATATCTCCGCAGATAGCTCCAATTATTCCTTTCATGATATTACTATGTGTTTAAATAGTATATAAAACTATTGATTTCATCATATGAGACTGATTTTAAACGGCAAAATTTCAAAAGACACTTGCAAAAACTAAGATAAGAAACATGCCCCATGCCATTCATGGAATTATTTTAAAAAAAATAAAAATGAAGTAGATAGCTATTAAAGTGAGCTAAGCTTCAATAGCTATTGTAGACAATCAAGAAACCTACATGAAATTCATATAAATTTCTTTTTTTTCATAATAACTCATTCCATATCGATGGAGAAAAATTATAACAATAATCTGTGCCTAATTATTGTTATCGGCTAATGATGAATTTATCAACATAGAATTCATTAATTATGAACTATTCACAATTCGATTTACAATATTTGTAAAAACCATTGATTATAGAAATTTAATTATTCTAATTCTAATGGTCCTAATTTTGTTAATGTTTTATGGAATTCCTCCATTGTTCTTTGGAACTTCTCACCTTCGGATGCTGAAATCCAATCGTGACAGAACCTTTCTTTTTCAATTCCAAAT
Organism: uncultured Methanobrevibacter sp.; assembly: GCA_904501935.1. Lineage (GTDB taxonomy): Archaea > Methanobacteriota > Methanobacteria > Methanobacteriales > Methanobacteriaceae > Methanocatella. The sequence continues at coordinate 3,237 of CAJGDA010000019.1, forward strand.
TCCTCAAGAATGTCTTCAACGATTTTTGATCTTCTGGACCATTTGTAGTTACCTGCATCATAGTGGCAGTCACCAATGTGGCATCCTCCTACAAATACTCCATCCGCACCTTCCTGGAATGCTTTGAATATCATTGAAGGGCTAATTCTTCCTGAACACATTACACGAATGATTCTTATGTTTGGAGAGTATTGCATACGTGCAGTTCCTGCTGTATCTGCTCCTCCATAACAACACCAGTTACATAATAAACCTACAATTTTTATATCATCAGACATCAAATCACCTCTATAACTCGGTTTTTTCTGGACTGTATAATGGAGGTTTGATATCATCTGAAACTCCAGCTACATAACCAGTTCTTTCAAAGTATTTTTTCTGTAATTTGTCGAAGATTAATGAAACAGGTATGTCCATTGGGCATACATCATCACATTGGCCGCAATCGCAACAGCTGAAACTCATATGGGATAGTCTTACACCTTGGAAAGCGATTGGAGTAGGTGGGATGTTTGCTTCATCTTTAAAGTATGATTTGTTTAATTCACAGTTTTCAAAACACCAGCAAATCGGACATACATCACGACATGCATAACAACTGATACAGCGGTTCCAGTCATCCATTTCATTTACTAATGGGAAACTTGCTTTTTGACTGTTTTTAGCCATTTTTATCATGATGCCTTCAACTTTTGATCTGCCTTCAACTGCTGCATCTGCAGGGGATTTTGTTTCAAGAAGTCCTGCTTTTTTAGCGCCGTCGATTAATTCTTGGCCTTTCTCATCATTAATTTCGATGAATGTCCAGCCGTCTTCTGCTCCCCAGTTTCCGCATGCTAAGTTTGCTTTTCTTGGGATTTTTACATCACATCTTTGGCAGTTTTTACGACGTCCGTAACCTTCTTTTTCAAGATCGTGAATTTTTACTGCTTCTTCAGAGCCGTCTGCGAGTTCGATAATGAATTGACCTTTGTCAATTTCTTCACTTACAACATCATCAGGGTCAGCTTCGTAGAACAAATCAATCATTTTTCTACCGCGAACTGGAGGAACGGTTCCTCCGCAGTTTAAACCAATGATATAAAGATTATCTCTGCTGACTTTGTGTCTTGTGATAAGCTCCTCAATAGCTCTCATATCACAAGGTTTTGCAGTAAGTGCTATTTTCTTATCAAATAAATATTTTTGAACAAGGTCTCCGAACATTGTAGGAGCACAATGGTAAGAACCAGCTGTTTTCATTAAATCTTCGGAATCGGTTACGAAGGTTGGAACACCATCATAGACATCATCACAAGGACTGATTGCCAAAACGCCATCTACCAATCCTTCATCAAGCAAATATTTTAGGATACTTGTAACAGCTCCACCACATTCACCTGCTTTGTGAATATCGTCATTTTGTGATTTTGCTAAAACATAACTCATATAATCACCTTTCTATCCATTTAATTTATCAATTATCTCAACTTCACTTAAAACATCTGATTCGACAACTGCATTAAAAGTTTGAGCATCGCCCATTGCATTTACAAATGAGCCGTCTTTTTCAAGCCATGTTTTAATAGGAATGATAATGTCTGAAATTTCAGTTGTATTGTTTTTACAAGTAGCAAAGCTAATAATCTTTGAGATTTTTGAAAAATCAAAGTCAATATCTTCAACAATATCATCATTGAATACTAACAATAACTTAGTATTATCTAACAATTCAGTTAATTCTTCTTTTGATTTAGAATCTATTATGCTTAAAGCGCCTTTAGTATTAGGTTTTGAAAATACTGGCAATTTTTTACAATTAAGAGCATTAATTTTATCTAAATCTTCTGGTGAATCAATCTGATTGAAAACAATTACTGAAGATTCGTCAAAATCATTATTGCTTAAAAATTCGTCAACAGATCCATTGAAACATTCATCAGCAATATTGCCGGTGACAGATTTCTCAGCTTTGACTAAAGCATAAATTTGAGCTCCGTTTTGTTTTGCATGAACAATTCTTCTTCCGATTAATGGGTTTTCATACAATAAATCACCGATGACAAATACCTTACATGCATCCGCAACTTCATCATATGAAGCAACTTCATCAAAATTCGCTAAATCATCTGCATAAAGAGCAAGATTAAAACCATTGGATTCAGCAAAATTTTTAATTGCTTCAATTTCTTCAATACATTCATTACCAGAACAAATTACAGTTACTTTTGAAGAATCAGCAGATTTTATTTCTTTTGAAACATCTGCGATTGCTTTATCCAAATCCTCTTCTGAATTTGAAACAATAGCACTTTGGAATTTGTTTTTGTAACACTCGATGGAATTTCTTCCATTTAAACAGTTTTTACCAGCGTTAACTGGGTGCCTTTTATAGGGAAAAGTCCCAACAATATCTCCGTCATTTAAAACTACATTAATGCCGCAGCCAACACTGCACACTGGGCATAATGTATGCTTAATCTCCAACATATACATCACCTAAAATTAGTCCTAAAGAGCATGTTGAAAGTCTTACAGTCAAAACTTGGATTTACCCCCATTAACAAATATTCACAGATTTAAAGAAACATGTCTTTATGAATGAACATATGTTATTAAATTATCCTAATGTTCAAAAAATGAACAATACAATAATTTAAAATTTAATCACCTCAAAACCAAAGTTTAGGTTTAACATGATTAATAATGTTAAAATTTGATTTTTTCTGGAATGTTTAAATCACATTGCTAAAACATCAAATTAAACAAGAGTTTTTAAGGACGTGTTGATTAAATAATCCAAATTTTCATATAAAACATAATACTCTTCATAAACTATTTATCAACGACTAATGACTAAAATTATCCAATTAACAAATTATTAATTAAATAATCTATATTATTCTCTCTTTTAATATGTATATAAATGTTATCAAATTTTTTTCCAAAATATTAGCTCAAATCAAAAATGGAAGATAAATGACACATTTACTTCAAATACAACTAAATTAAACAATTTTCAATTAAATAATAATAAACTAATGTAATACTATAAAAATATATAATAATACACTAGAATTCTCAAATTTTATAAACAAAATAATAAACAAAATGATTTATATTGATAAGTTTTAAAATAATTGATAAAATTTTAAAAAAAAATAGGAAATTGTACAACCCTTAATAAAGTTTTGCACACAATTAATTTATCAAATGTAAAATTTAAAAAATAAAAATTAAAAAAAGAGAGAAACTATGCACTTCTCTCAAGTACAAAATCTGCAATGTCAACAAGTACCTGTTTAGATGAAGAATCATCCAATATTTCCAGTACTTCTTTGGCTTTATCAACAGATTCTAATGCCAAATTGCGAGCATATTCAATAGCACCACAATTTGTTAAAATTTCAATTGCTTCATCTATCTCATCTTGAGAATTATTTTCAGATTTTAGGATTTCAAGCAATCTTCCTGAATCATCACTAGCTAAACCCTTGATTGCAATAATGGTCATCTTACCTTTAACAATATCTGAACCGATTGGCTTACCTAAGGTCTCTTCATCTGATGCCAAGTCAAGATAATCATCTTGAATTTGGAAAGCAAGGCCAATTAAACGTCCATACTCATACATTGCATCAATTACATCATCTTTAGCTCCACCCATAATTGCTCCAGCTTTTGTAGCTGCCGCAATTAATGCACCAGTTTTTTTGAAAATCATTTCCATGTATTCATCTTCTGTTACATCAAACCTTTCTTCAAAGCCCATATCTGATGCTTGACCTTCACAGATTTTTACACATGCATCCGCAACGGTAGCCAAAGCCTTATTGTTTTGGTCAGAGCTAGTCCCTTCAGTTCCAATAATTATTTCAAATGCTTTTGAGAATAATGTGTCACCAGCCAATATTGCAACATCCTCGCCCCAAACTTTGTGAACAGAAGGCATTCCTCTCCTCATATCATCCTGGTCCATTATATCATCATGAATTAATGAAAATGTGTGGATAAGTTCAATAGCGGCAGCAGACTTTAATGCTGATTCGCGAGATCCACCAACGGCTTCAGAGACAATTAATGTTAAAGCAGGTCTAAGCATTTTTCCACCAGCTCTTGTAAGATAAACTGATGCTTCTGCAAGATTATCAGGAGTAATTGTTGCTAATTCTTCTTCAATGGTTTTTGTAATATCACCAGAATAACTTCCAAGTACTTCTTTTACATCACTCATTTAAATTCCTTCCTTTTAACTTTTAAAAACTTGTGCTTGCGCATTTCTTAAAATATGGATATCATATCCAATTCTGTAACCTTCCTCTTCAGCAAGTTCAGCATAAGCTGAAAGCATTGATAAGTCTCCGTGTGCTGGAATAATATGTTGTGGTTTTAACATGCGTAAAAATTCCCTATGGTCTTCTCTTCCAGCGTGTCCGGAAACGTGAGCATTAGGATAAATTATTGCACCTTTTAATTTCAATCTCCTTTCCATAATATGCCTATTTGCAGCATTGGTTGGATTTGGAATAATCGGTGCTGAAATAATAATATTATCACCTTTCTTAATGTTAAACGGAGTCCTGCCATTTGCAATTCTTGGAAGCAATGCATCCGGTTCTCCTTGGTGACCTGTAGTTACAAGCAAATAATTAGCCCTATCTTCATCAGCCTTCATTAATGCCTTATTTACTGCTTTTGGAGAACCATAAATATTAGCATTTTTCGGCAGCTTTAATATGCCTAATTTTTGAGCTATGCCACAGAATCTCTCCATTGACCTTCCAAGGAAAAATATTTCCCTATGGCTTTTTTTAGCAATATCCGCAATGGCTTGTACACGTTCAATGTGAGATGAGAATGTTGTAACTATCATACCTGCATCCTCTTGCAAAGGTCCTTTCATTACATCCTCTAAAATATTACGAGCAATGCGCTCTGAATGAGTTTTAACTTCATTATAATTTATAGCATTAGTTGTTTCTACAATTAAAGCGAGTACTCCTTCCCTGCCTAATTCTCTTAATCTTTTGTAATCAGGAGGTGGGGAGACTTTTTGATGGTCATCAAATTTAAAATCCAATGCATAAACAATAATCCCTTCTGATGTGTGCAAAACAGGGAATACTGCTTGAGGGATACTGTGAGTTGATTGAACAAACTCCAATGTAATATCTTTTGAAAGTTTTAACTTATTGCCTGGGTTTAAAGGCGCAATAGTATTGGTTACTTTAAATTTACGTTCGCCTTTAATTTGTTTTTCAATTAAAGCCGCAGTATATGGTGTTCCAATTAATGGTGCATCATATCTGTGAGCTAATTTGGCAACAGCACCAATATGATCTAAGTGACCGTGTGAAAAGACTATTCCTTTAACTTTTCCGTCAACATCCTTCATTAATGTATCATCAGGAATAACTCCTCTTTCAATTAAATCTAAACTATGCATTCTGTCGATATCAGTATCTTCATGCATGCTAATCCTGTCAAGATGAATACCCATGTCAAAAATGATTACATCGTCACCAATTTTGACTGCAGTCATGTTTTTCCCGACTTCCTGATATCCTCCAATAGCGATTACTTCTACACTCATGTTTCATCTCCTTGAATAATTTTTTGTGTTAATACCTCTTTCATTTAGCCATTCCCTTGTTTTCCCGCGAATAACTATTTTAGATTGTTTTAATTCTTCAATGTTACAAGCTCCCACTAAAAACATTGCAAGCCTTAATGAATCATTGAATCTTTGAATAAATTTATTTAAATGATCTTGAGAAGAAGAATTCTTTAAAAATGGTAATGCCATGCCCACAGCATCTGCTCCAAGAGCAATAGCTTTTGCGGCTTCAAGACCATTGCGAATTCCTCCAGATGAGATTACTGGAACATCAACTGCATCAACAACTTCAGCAGTACTAATGGCTGTTGGAATTCCCCAATCCCAAAATATTTCGCCCAAATACCTGTCTTCTGCACGATAGGTTTCGACAGCTGCCCAACTGGTTCCGCCAGCTCCCTCAATATCAATATAATTAACTCCCGCATCAACCAATAATTTAGCTGATTCGGCTGAAATTCCACAGCCAGTTTCTTTTGCAAGAACTGGAATGCTTACAGAATCGGTAATTTGGCTTATTAAATCAATATATCCTCTTGCATCCAAATCTCCCTCCGGTTGAATTGATTCCTGAAGAGGGTTTAAATGAATAGCTAAAATATCCGCATCTAAAATTTCAACAGCTTTTTCAGCCAAGTTCAATTGTGGCGCCCCAATATTTCCAACCAACAAACAATCTGGAGCATTTTCACGGACAACAGTATAGGTATCTTCTAATTCTGGATGCTCACAAGCTGCTCTTTGAGATCCAACACCCATAGCAATTCCATTATTTTCAGCGGCAATTGCTAATTGTTTATTAACTTCTTTTGCAGCAGGATGACCTCCAGTAATAGCTGTTATAAATAAAGGTGAGTCTAATTTTTTACCAAAAACATCAGTTGACAAATCGATTTCTTGCTTGTCGATTTCTGGTAAAACATTATGAATTAATTCAATGTCTTCAAATCCATTAGTTTTATCTTTAAACTCCACATCATAATTTTCACATATTAATAAATGCTCTAACTTTCTATCTGAAATCATACTAATTTCCCCTTGAAATTATAGTACCTTTAACTTCTTCGTTTTCCAAAACTTTAAAAATGTTATTTTCAACTTCAGCATTTATTATCTTAGATTCAATTCCTAAATCCGCTAAATATAATAATTCTTTAATTTTTCCAACCATTCCACCGGTAACATCGACATTTGTTGTTCCTTCCAATGTATCCAAATCTTCAAGAGAAGAAAATTTATCAAAAAATATTGCATCGTCATGGGTCTTAGGGTTCTTGTTATAAACTCCATCAACATCCGTTCCAAGAATTACTCTATCAGGGTTGAGATTCATTGCCAAATACTGAATTAGTTGATCACCTGAAATTACACAGATTTCCAATTCATCATCCAATACAACATCACCGTAAATTACTGGAATAAAACCTTTTTTCAAATATTTTTTAAATGAATCAAGATTGCCATGAGTAATTCTTTTATTTGCTGCTGTCATAAAACTTGAAGCAGGAATTGCAACAACAGGCAAACCCTCTTCGATAAATTCTTCGCAAATCAACATGTTCAATTTTTTAACGGCATTCTGAGTTTTGCAAAATCCTATCCTCTTTTGAGGATACTCTGATTTATCGAATTTCTCACCAATCTTATACTCTTTAGCTGGCGGATGTCCAAATGAGCCTGCACCATGGACGATAATTAACTCCTTTGATGATTTATCAAGTGAAGCCTTGATTTCTAAAGCAATCCTTTTAAGACTTTTTACATCAATTTCACTTTCTTTGGAGTCTTTATTAGTTAATATACTTCCACCAATCTTTAAAATAATCATAAAATCACATATAAACCCTTGAAGAGACACCCCTTCGAGTGAATTTAACCTTCAAAATGTTGTCATCACGAGCAATAGCTTCTGCTACCTCATCAACTTTTCCAGGACATAATGCTATAATGCTGCCTCCTCCACCTGCGCCAGTAGTTTTGGAACCAATAGCTCCGGCTTCTCTAGCATTATATACCATACGAGATAACTCAAGCGTATTCACTCCAATAACATCCAAAAATCCGTGATTTATGTTCATCAATTCCCCGATTTTATTGTAATCCTTTTTTAAAATTGCTTGTTTGGCATAGTTTGTCAAGTTTCCCATAGATGAAATAACGGGATTGATAATTTTTGGATTTCTCATTTTTAGGTTTTTAACGTCTTTAACCATTTTTCCAGTATTTCCATGCTTTGTAGTATATCCTACAACAAAAGGGGCGTCAAAATTGACTTTGAAGCGCTCCACTTTTTTATTTCTGGATAAGTAAACAAGCCCCCCGTATGTGGAAACAAGAGTATCCAGAGGACTGGCAACCCCTTGAACGGCTTGCTCAACCATATGAGCATCATGAGCTAAAGACCTTTTATTGAAACGAACATTATGATATCTATATAATGCAGCAAGCGTTGCTACTGTAACAGCCGCAGATGAACCAAGTCCAGAACCAATAGGAACATTTGATGATAATGTTATCTCTATTGGAGAATGGTCGTGTGCTCTGTAAAGAGATTCTAAAATGTATCTGATAATACCTGGTTTTCCTTTTGTCAGGACATATTTCTTTTCCTTTGAAAGCAGTACTGCTTCAAATCCTATATCAGGTGCTTTAAAAATAGACCTTTCGGATTCAGATTCCTTAATTGTAATATATGCTCTTTTATTGACTGCCCCTGCAATAGCAGGTTCTCCATAAACTACAGAATGTTCACCGAATAAAATAGTTTTTGCCGGAGCAGAAGCCTTAGCTATCATAAAAACACCTTATTTAAAAATTCCAGAAGCATAACCTACAACCGAAGTGAAGTCCCCAGTAACATCACCGCTTGTTCGATAAGCAAATAACTCACAAGTATTCATCTCACGTCTTTTAGAAAGGGAGATTGCAGTCATTACTGGACCATAACCACACATTGTAATATTATATTGTATGACTTCCTCAAATAATTTGAACTCATTCATTTCCTCAATATCTTCTAAAACAAATCCATCAACCTTATTAGCCTTTTCCTGATTATTGAAATGAGATAAATCAGTACTTGCAATAATGCAATATGATTTATCCAATTTTTTCCCCGCTTCAAAAATGGCATTTGCCAAATCATTTGAAGTGATGAAATCCTGTCTGCCCATTGTAATTGGAACTATTTTAAAATCAGAAGAAAAATATTGTAAAAATGGCAGTTGAACTTCTATGCTATGTTCACGAATGTGAGCTTGATAATCTGCGCTTGCAATATCTGAAACAGATATTATCTCATCTGCAAATTCGCCATCAACTTCTACACTGCCTAAGGGGGTAATCCATTCCCCTTCATTAAAAACAGAAATTTCACTGCCAAAACCTGTATGGTTAGGACTTAAAATGATGAAAACTTCAGGAAAACCATTTTCAACAATTTTGCAATAGCCATGGGAAGCTACTGCACCTGAATATTGGTAACCTGCATGCGGAACCATAACATTGATAGGGTAATCTGAACCTTCAAAATCATTTATCTCAGGAATAAAACCAACGCCAGAATCATCTAAAAAACAACTTTCAATAATTCTTTTTAGATTTTCAGCATCGCGCGGATAGAATGCTCCAGCAACAGCAGGTTGTCTTATCATTTATCTCACTTAAAATTTAAGTTCAAAGTCAGTAGCTTCAATATCTAAGTCACCGTCTTCAGGAATAGTTCCTCTTTCTCTTAAGATTTGTCTTGCAAGTAACCAGTAAACTAATGCGATAGCTTTTCTACCTTTGTTGTTTACAGGAACTGCAATATCAACAAAACTGAGTAAGTTTTCAGTATCACATAATGCAATAACTGGAATTCCATTTTGTTTGGATTCTAAAATAGCTTGTGCATCAGATCTTGGGTCAGTTACAACGATAATCTTTGGTTCAATGAATTTAGCATAATTTGGGTTGGTTAAAGTACCAGGGATGAATCTACCAGGAATGGTTTTTGCACCGGTAATTTCACCGAATTTTTTAACAGGAGCTTGACCGTATTGACGGGTAGCCACTACTAAAATATCATCTGGGTCATATTTTGCTAAAAGTTTTGCAATTTGTCTGATTCTTTCATCAGTTTTTTGAATATCTAATACATATAAACCGTCAGATCTTACTCTGAAAATGTATTTTTCCATATCACTAGTTTTTTGTTGGGTTCCTATATGTAAACCAGCTGCTAAATAATTATCTAAATCTATTAAAAGTTCGTCATTTGCCATTTTTATCACCTATTTAATCTTCATCTTCAATTTTTACACATTCATTAGGACAAACGTCCATACATACTTCACAATAACTGCATTCTGAAGGGTCAGTAATTACAATTTTGTCTCCTTCAAGAACTAATACTTCCATCGGGCAAACATCAGCACATTCTGCGCAGTCAGCACCATCACATTTATCATAATCAATAGTTACTTTTGCCATATTATTCTCCCCCAAAACATTTTAAAATGTACCCATTTTTGGATTTGGAAGTTCTTCTTCAATACGAATTAGCTCATTTAATTTAGCAATTCTTTCCCCGCCAATAGCTCCGGTTTTAATCATTGGAGATGCAAAACCAACAGCAAGATGAGCAATGGTTTCATCAGTAGTTTCACCAGATCTATGGGATACAACAGGAACAATATTGTTCTCTTTAGCTAATTTCACAGTTGCATAAGTTTCAGACAATGAACCAATTTGGTTCGGTTTGATAATGATAGCATTTGCGGCTTTCATTTCAATGCCTTTTGCTAAGATGTCCTTGTTTGTTACAAACAAATCATCGCCACAAATAAGACATTTATCTCCCACTTTTGCAGTTAATTGAGCAAATCCTTCAAAGTCAGCTTCATCAAATGGGTCTTCTACATAAAACATATTGTAAGTATTAATAATATCTTTTACGAAATCTATTTGATCTCCGGTGTCCCTTTTAACACCATCTTGAGCATAAACATATTTCTGCTCATCTGCATTCCATAATTCGGAAGCAGCCATATCTAAAGAAGGCCTAATTTCAATACCTAATTCATCACCAACTTCTTCACAAGCCTGTGCTTGAATTTCTAAAGCTGAATCATTTGTAATATTAGGCACCCATCCTCCTTCATCGCCTTTACCACCAGTAAAGCCTGAATCTTTAGTTTGGATTAATTCCTTTAATCTTTTATGAACAGAAGCATTTGCAAAAATTGCATCGCTAACGTTATCAGCTCCAACAGGAACAACTAAAAATTCCTGAATGTCCGGTGCATTAATACCTGCGTGTGCTCCTCCATTCATCATATTTCCAAGAGGGAAAGGCAATTCATTTATTAAGTTTCCACCAATGTATTTATATAATGGCATATTATAAGATGCAGCTGCAGCTTTAGCCACTGCCATTGAGATAGCTACAGTAGTATTACCTCCAATAGCAGATAGATTATCAGTTCCATCGACTTCCCTTAATACTTCATCAATGGTTGCCAAATCATCAGCATCCATTCCAATGAGTTCGGAAGCGATCAAATCTTCCATTTCACTTACAACTTCATCAATTCCACCTTCAGGGTAGGATACCACTTCTCTTGAACCGGTACTTGCCCCGCTAGGTGCGGCAGCTCTACCTGAACTATTCCAAGTAACTACATCTACTTCGATAGTTGGGTTTCCTCTGCTGTCCAAAATCTTTCGAACTTGGACGTCCTCTATTATACTAACCAAAAAAAACACCTCAGTGCCATTCAATTTGTTACCAACTAACCTATACTCCTTAAAAAATCAGTAAGTTTCTTTATAGAGTTATGCTGGTATTTTTTATTTTTTTTAAATAAATATTGGGAATAAATAGATATTCACTATTTATTCATCTCTGATTACATCTAATGGTAAAACTCCAGCTTTGAGTTCTTCGTAAGCTATATCAATTGGATCTAAAGAGTCCTTAATTTCCACTAAAGGTTTGGCCCCCATAGATATTTGAATTGCTCTAGCTCCAAGAAGTCTAGCTCTTTCAAACCTTGTTAATTTTTTTTCAACATTCATGAATATTACTTCCATTTTTAGGCATATATTTTACCAAGATTACATTTTTTCAATAAAACAATATCCCTACACATTGTAAAATCATTCCCAGGTTTCCACATGGGAAATTAACATTCTTCTACAACAATATCTAGTTAAACCTAAATCATCTAAAACATCTTTAGATTTTTCACCAGCAGCTACTCTTTTGTTGTATTCATCAAATAGTGCTGATACAGGTTTTCCACAACTTAAACATCTAATAGGAATCATTTATATCCTCTTTTTTCAATTTTAAATAAAATATAAAATTACAGATGAATTATCTGTAACTTTTTTGTTTACGAGCTCTTGCACCAGGACCACCGTATTTTTTAGGTTCGGAACGTCTTGGGTCACCTACTAACATGGTTCTGTCATATTGAATGAATTTTTCTTTTAAATCCATATCCTGTGACCATTGGACAAGTCCTTTTGCAATTACCATACGTGCAGCTTCAGCTTGGCCCATTACTCCGCCACCAATGACTTTGATGTTGATATCAACTTCATTAGCTAAGTCACCAGCTAAGATTAATGGTTCTTGTAACTTTAAGTTAGCAAGTTCTGGAGAATAAAGTTCTAAAGGAATTCTGTTGATTCTAACTTTACCAGTTCCTTCACGAACAGTACCTCTTGCGATAGCTGTTTTACGTTTTCCACTAGTATGAATAACTTTAACCATAATCACACATCCATTTATCTAAAAGGTAGCTCCTAAAAGTTTGGAAATTTCTCCTAACTCGATACCTTTTTTAAGATTTTTGTATTCCGCTTCTGGAACTGCAGTGAGTTCTGCATCAGCATATTCAGCTGGTACGCCAACGAATGCTTTTAATCCTTTGTATGCAGTTTTACCTTTTGCTTTTTTGAAAGGTAACATTCCTCTTACAGTTCTTCTAAATATATCATCTGGCCTTCTAGGATATTTAGGACCTAAGTCACGAGGGTTAGAAATACTTGCCCTGTCAACTCTTTGTTTGTATTTAGCGTAAGCCCAATCCTTGTTTCCAGTTAACATAATTTTTTCAGCATTAAGAATAATTACTTCTTCGCCTTCTAAAAGATTTTTACTAGTTATACTAGCTAATCTTCCTAAAACGCATCCTTCTCCGTCAATAATCATAATAACACCCTACTTATTCCATGATCCTAATGTTTGACCCTTTAGGATTAGATTCGATTATTTCATCAATTGCGATGCATTCTCCACCAGCACTTTCAATTTTTTCTTGTGCTTTAGCTGAGAATTTTAATGCTACGACATCTACTTTTTCTGTTAAATCACCATTTGATAAAACTTTACCTGGTACTAAAATAGTTTCGCCAGCTTCAGCGTGTCTTGCAATGTCAGACAAATTTACTTCAGCGGTTCTTCTATTAGACCTTTCAAGTCTTTGAGCAACATCTTTCCAAATAGCTGCATCTTCACTTCTTGATTTGTCATAAAGTTTATTAATAAGTTCAATAAGGTTAGGATTTGTTTTTACTACTTTCTTAACCATTATTTACTTCCTCCTTCATCACTAAATTTGATAAACTTTTCTGCTTTTTCACCTAATACATCACAAGCTTTTAATAAAACTTCTTTAGGAGGCATTGCTCCATCTGTTTCAATTCTGAATATGAAATCATTATCCTTATGTCCAACGTTAATGTATCCATTGGTGGAAGCCCTTACGCAACTTCTACACATTGTACAATTTTCAATGTCTAAAATTTTAATCTTTTTAGACCTTCTATCGGATTTTAAAACACCACGAGGACATGCCAATGCACAATCATAATCAACTTCTTCGTCTTCACTAAAAGTTATTTCAGGATATTGTTTGTATGCACATACAGTGGTTGGCATCCATTTAGCATGCTCTTTACCATATCCTATTTTTGCAACAGCTTCGATATCGATTACTTCATCTTCTTTAAGTTTTACTAAAGGAATTGTGTCGTATACTGGTTTAATTTTTGAGTCTGAAGATATTAAATCCTTAGAATAAACTACTTTAGGCCCTGTTTCGTTTAACTTGAAAACTACGCCTTTTTTAAGATTATCAGCCCAGGTTTCGTTTTCTTCATCATATTCCCAACCTTCATCTTCAGGTAAAGGTAAACCTTCAATCGCATCAAGATTAGAAACTAAAGGAGTTAAACCAAGCCTATGAGCAAGCACCTCATTAAACATTGCAGAATCGTTTCTAACAATATTGACATCTTCAATAGCTATTTTTGGAACATTGACCATTGCACATCTTCTAATAGCATTAATAAAAGGTACTTCTGCATCGCGAACAACGAATACAATTTCATCATCGCTTTGACTTCTAACTTCTATCTCCATATTAAACCCTTCCACTTAAACTCTTCTTCCTCTTTTACCACCAGGTCTTCCAGTACCATCGTGAGGAATTGGAGTAATATCTTCGATTTTTCCTATTTTAATTCCAGCTCTTGCTAAAGCACGGATAGTAGCTTGTGCACCAGGTCCTGGACTTCTAGGCCCGTTTCCACCAGGAGCTCTAACTTTAATATGTAATCCAACAAATCCTTTTTCTTTAGCATCATCAGCTATTCTAGTTGCTGCAGCCATAGCTGCGAAAGGTGAAGCTTGTTGTCTGTCTGCACGAACAACTTTTCCACCAGACCATTGAGAAATAGTCTCAGCACCAGTAATATCTGTTACAGTAATAA
>CAJGDA010000020.1 GCA_904501935.1 uncultured Methanobrevibacter sp.
AATCTATTTGATTGCTAATTTGATATCTTCAGCTTTTACAGTTTTTCTACCAGCGTGGCGTGCGAAATTAACAGCTTTTTGTGCGATTTCGTCACCTTTTTCTTCTAATGCTTCAGCTAATGCAATTTTTGCATCATCACTAATTCTTTGTGCGCCAGCATTTTTTAAGATACGACCGACTGGTGCGATTGGTAATTCACTCATTATGACACCTCCAATTAAATGTAGTACGCAATACTATATAAAGGTATCGGTAAAAAATGATTATTAATCGCCTATATTATAACATATCCACTGATAGAATATGCTTTTCAAATTTGGAAAAAAATATAAGAATTATATAAGATTAAGGGATAAAAATTAACAATCATATGAAAATAAGAATTCAAACAAAAAATAAAATTATTCTTCTAATAATTCACTTTTAAGATAAGTAGCTGTCGCTTCTGTTATTTTTACTTTAACAAAAGTACCTAATTGCACATTATCAACTATAACAGGAATATAAGAGTCTGTTTTTGCAATAAACCCTCCTTTAGAACCTACTTCAACAACCAAAACATTTTGAATGGAACCAACCAAATCTTGATTTTCATCTTCAGTTATTTTTGATTTAATTTCAGATAAAAATTTTGATCTTTTTTTCATGACATCAGGAGGAATTTCAGGTAATGAAGAAGAGATTGCGCCTTTCCTATGTTGATATTTTGACAAATGTATTAAACTTGGCTTAATATCTTCAAGCAATTTTACAGTTAAATCAAAATCATCATCACTTTCAGTAGGATATCCTACAATAATATCCACAGCCAAAGTTATATCCGGAATTTCATTTTTAAATTTTGATACAATATCCAAGTATTGACTTATGTTATGGCCTCGTCTCATATCTGACAATACCTTATCACTTCCAGATTGAACAGGTAAATGAATGAAATTATATACCTTCGGATGTTTCATTGCATCAATTATTTCATCAACATCGCTTAAAATATTTTTAGGATGCATCATTCCAACACGGACACGAAAATCTCCATCTAAATTAGCCACTTCTTTAATTAAATCAGATAGTTTCTCACCACTATCCCTTCCAAAGGCGGCGGTATCTTGTGCAGTCAGTTGAATTTCACAGGCTCCATTTTCAATAGCTTCTTTTGCTTCAGCTTTAATATCTGCAATTGAATAACTGTTTAATGGTCCACGAGCAAAACGAGTACAACAAAATGTACATGCACCTAAACAACCTTCGCAAATTTGAATAATATGTATTAAATCATCATCAGTTACTTTGGGAACACCCACTTTAGGCTCTTTTGAAAATCCACATTCCCTAATAACCTCACCGCAATAAGCACCATTAACAACATCAGCAGCTTTATTTAATTGATGAGGACCAATCCATGAACAGTCAGGCCCAACCTTATCCAATTTTTCAGGATCAATTTCGACCATACATCCCCCAACGATAATTTTCTTATCTGGAAAATCCTTCTGAAGTTTTTGAATTCTATAAGTAACCTTATTTTCCGTAGGTAATTTAACATAGCAAGTATTAACTATAATAACATCTGCTTCATCTATAGATTCGACAATGTCAATTTTATTTTCTTTTAAATTGCCCGCAATTATCTGCCCATCAGCTTTATTAAATGTGCAGCCATAAGATTCTATAAAAACTTTCATAAATTTCACTTAGGATGTTTTCTTAAAAATATCTTTGGTTAAATCATAATCAAAATTATTGAATTTAACTGGTTTTGAGTAAACTCTTTTGATTACACCTGCTTTTGCAAATCCGGAAGTCAATTTTCTGTCTTGAGTTTTGATAACATGAACTTTTACAATATGATTATCAATTTTTACAATGTCTCCAGGAGCAATTTCAAAATCCCTATCTAAATCTAATTTATATGAATCAACTTCACCATGCAAATCAACAGAAAAACCTATACGTGCTGGAATTTCAATAGATAAAGCCCAAATTGTATCTACATCTTCAAGTTTCGCTTTATCAACTCTCTTATCTTTAATTTCAATGCCAGTGACTTCAACTTGACCTAAATCAGAAAGTAAAATATCTCCACATGCTAGCTCATCACTTGGGGATAAGTCAATAGTAGTTTTGATAGATTTATCTTGCTCTGAAATGATTAATCTATAAGGTTTAGGTTTTTTTAGTGAAATAATATCCCTAAAAACATGACCGCATTCCCCACATTTCAACAAATATTCTTCCATAAACTTTTTCTTAGAGGACTTTTGCTTTGAATTTAAAATTTCAAGTTCATCAGAACCACAAATCGGACATTCCATTTTCATGCCTCCTAATCATCTTTCAAATAATGGTTTACTAAACCACCATCTTCCAAAATACTTAACATGAACTCTTTAAAAGGTTCAAAAGTCTTAGATTCGCCAGTTGTTTCATTAACTAAAGTTCCTTTTGATAAATCAATGCTTATAATATCTCCATCTTTAGCTTCAATATCGCTGACAATAACGGGCAGCCCAATATTAATTGAATTTCTGTAAAAAATCCTTGCAAAAGATTTGGCAATAATCGCATCCACGCCTGCAGTTTTAATAGCTACCGGTGCTTGTTCTCTTGATGAACCACAACCAAAGTTTTCATCTGCAACAATAATATCTCCTTTCTTAACATTTTTTGTAAAGTCAGGACGTTCTCCTTCCAATACATGGTCTGCTAAATCTTGAGGATTGAATGTTCTTAAATATCTTCCAGGAATAATCACATCTGTATCAATATTTTTCCCAAAAGTCCATGTTTTTCCTTTAATAATATCCATTTATACCACTATAAAATTGATTTTAAAAAATGAGTATTTGGGATGACCCAAATACAAAATAAGTAAGGTGATTTCTAAGATAAATCTATTTTTTTTGTTTCAATGGTGTTGAAAATTCTTTTTCTACTCCTTCACGATACATAGAGTTCATGGTACAGAATGGGATAATTCTGCCATCTGGTGTTGCATAGTGAATAACGCACTTTTTAACCCTGTCTTCATCAAAGTTGAAAGGATCCATGAAGTGCATACATGAGATAAGCATTGCATCTTTAGAAAATTCTCCTAAAGCTTCATAAGATCTTTTAGTGAAAACATTGAGCAAAATTTTTACAATGTCTAAGTTTTCAGGAGACCTGCTTGGATGAACCATTCTCGGAAGCCTTTTGGCAGCACTGGCCAAGACTTTTTTCCTAGCTCCGAATTTTCCCTCAATTAGCCTATCAGAATATTCATCTAGTTTATTAAATAACTTTTCAACATCAACAAAGTTTGTAATCGGTATTAACTTGTCTTTACCCGGTCCTTCAGTTTTTTCTCTAAAGACATAAGTACCCACGCCACAATGTTGGTGGCAGTTTAAAGTTACTTTAGGTGAATCAAAACCGTCTAAAGCAGATATGAACCTTGCAATTGGTTCAACAGCAGAAGGTGGATAAAATGCATCTGGTGAAACTTGACCATCAGTTTCTTTTTCAATAATTTTCATGAAATCAGGAATAGTGATTCTTTGAGATTCAACTTCATCAGCAGGAGTCCTTCCGGAAAATGAAACTGGTTGGAAGTTAACTCCATAAATAATGTCATTATTATCAAATGCAAACTTGATTATATCTCCAACTTGTTGGTCATTGACTCCTTTGATTAATGTAGGAACAAGTACGACACCCAGACTTGCTTTTCTACAGTTTTCAATAGCCTTCAATTTTATATCAAGTAAATCTTTACCTTTGTTTTTGATATATGGTTCTGAGGTTACGCCTTCAAAGGACAAGTAAACTGTATTTAAACCTGCATCTTTTAATTCTTTTGCAAGATTTTCTTTTCTTGCCAATCTTAAACCGTTTGTAGCAATTTGAATATGAGAAAAACCCTCTTCTTTAGCCATTTCAATAAGTTCTATGATGTCTTTTCTAACAGTTGGTTCACCACCGGCATATTGAATAGCATGGCACGGATGAGGTTTTAAATTTCTCAGGTTTTTAAGCATTTGCCTTATTTCTTCTTGAGTAGGTTCATATAAATATCCTGCTGCCGCAGCATTTGCAAAACAAACAGGACATTTTAAATTACACCTATTAGTTACATCAATTAAACCTAAAACTGTTGAAGTTTCATGTTTAGAACATAAACCACAGTTGCTTGGACAAGGAGCAGTGTCTTCAACATTGGGGTTTTCTGCAGATAAAACTGATGGCACGAATTTTTCTGCTCTAAAATATAATTCTTCGTCGCCCCAGTAAGTATTTACAAACTCTCCATGTTCATCACAAGTTTTTTTAATGAAAACTTTGCCATCTTCATCATAAACTTCTGCTTCAAGAGGTTTGCCACACTCAGGGCATAAACTTTTTGTATTTTTAATTTTCAAAAAATCACCTTAACTAACAAATGTTAAAATTATTAGTATTACTATTATAGAATATTATATATTTAAACTAATTTAATATTTAAACTTAATTAATATATAATAGTTAGATAATAAATATTATACATTAGAAGGAAAAATGGAGAAAAAACAAATGATTGATTTTCAAATGTTATTGATTTCATGTGTCTCAACACTATATTTCATACTACCTGCATATTTTTCCAATGGTAGCGGATTAGTTTTTGGAGGCGGAATGCCTTTAGACTTTGGAAAATCCGACAGTAAAGGAAATCGTTGGATTGGAGACGGAGTTACATGGAGAGGTTTAATTGCAGGAACTATAGTCGGAACAGTAACTGGTGCAATTCAGGGCATTATTGCTCCTTACATAATTCAAACATTTGGCCAATATATCACTACCCCTATAATTACAAATGTTCCCGAAGGGATTATAATTGGATTTTTACTTGGTTTTGGAGCTCTTTTAGGGGATGCAATAGGCAGTTTTCTAAAAAGAAGACTTGGAATTGGAAGAGGAAACCCAGCACCATTTTTAGATCAACTTGATTTCATAATAGTTGCATTGATTTTGGTTTCCCTTGTAGTGAAACTTAATCTATTAGTTATTGCACTTGCAATCATCCTTACATTATTCCTCCATTTATTGACAAACACTTGTGCTTATCTGTTTGGTTTAAAGGACGTGTGGTACTAATTTTTTAAAAAAAAGAGTTTAAAAGGATGTAATCCTTTACTTCAAATATTTATTCATCATTACGGCAGTTCCAACTGCTGGTGCTACAACACACTCCTCATCAGTTAGAATATCCCCCATAGATTTAACTTCCAGACCCAATGATTCTGCTGCGGGCTTATCCAGAATGTCTTTTCCAAGACCTGTTACAACAATTAAATCTAGGTTTTGGGTCTCGACAACTTGTTTTAAGCCGTCGGCAATTTGTTCGATTTGCTTTTTGTGAATGAATTTGGACAATTCTACAATGTCATCCATAGATAACATGTCCAAATCCGCACAGACTACACGTGCGATTCTTTGGGCACATTCTACTTTTGATTTTCCGCCACCATCAAAAGTGTCACATACATAATCTTCAGGCTTAATCAAATCCAAAACAGTATAAACATCTGCAGTTTGTGCAAATAGTTCACTAGCTATCCTATATTCTTTTCCATTTAATTCAACCTTATCAAGAAAACTTGCAAGATTAGTCCTTAAAGTTCCAGTATAAACTAGTTCTCCAGTAGCAGACCTCTCAAAGTCAGATTTGCCTATTGCACACTCTTTTCCATCCTTAATTGGTATGATGTCGGTTGTTGTGCTTCCAGTATCAATGAATATGCAATTGTCAGAAATCAATGTTGCGATTTGAACCGTTGCGATCCAATTGGCTGCTGCTGCTTTAAGTGGAGTTTCCATAATCTCTTCTTTTGAAAGCATTCCATCAATTCCAACATATGCTATTGGACAGTCAAAAGTTTCCCCACATTTTTTTACAACATCTAAAACTCCTTCCTTTTTAGTATCATAAGCATCAACAAGTTCGGCAGTCATGGAAATGCCAACAGCATCAATTTCAGATACGGGGCATATTTTTTCTATCAGTTCTATCAGAACTCTTGATAAATCATCGTTATTGCTCCACATTGGAAGGTATGCGAAATCAACTTCCATACTTTTAATCTCATCGCCTTCGAAGTCGATTATTGCAAGGTCCGTATTTGCACCGCCAATATCAAATCCCGCTATTTTCATTTTTATATTCTCCTAATCATCAATGAATCTTCAACTTTTCTAAACTCGACCTCACCATCTAATGAAATATCCAAATCATCGATGCTGATTTCACCATCAATTAATTCAATGATTGTTTTTCCAATGTTGAATTTGGCAATCTTATTTAATCCCACATAAGGGGTTGTGAATCTGGAGTTTATCTCTAAAAAATAAACTGAATAAATATCTTTTTCATCTGCATTAATCAATAAATCCACACCAACAAAACCTTTAAGCCCATCAATAGCTTCAACGGCTTTTGTTGCAATTTCAAACGCTTCATCTTTATATTTACTTTCATAAGGCAATTTACCGCCCAAATATAATCCCTCATCACCTGTAAGTTCTATGAATTGTTTGTTTAAACTAATTGGAACCGCTTTTTTGCCATCAGATATTAAACTAACACTTATAGATTCACCGTCAATATACTCTTGAACAAGAATCCTAGAACCTGGAATGAAAATCTTGTCTAAATCTAAAGTCAGATCCTCAATATTTTCAATAAAGATTATATTTTCACAATCCACACCCATTAATGGTTTTATAATTAATTTCAACGGTGTTAATGGGTCTTCAGCTTGCCATTTTTTATGCAAATTTTCAATTGCTCTCTTCCAATATCCTTTTGAGTCAATCTTAAATCTGAATGACCTTGGCTGTGGAACAATATTGAAAAGTTCCTCATAAGTTTGATACTTATCTGAAGATTTCAAGCAGGATTCAGCAGAAGAAGTGTAAGTCTTTACATTGTTTTCCTCTAAAATTTTAGTAATATTGTATAGATTGTTATTATTTTCTGCAGCTATGAAAATTGCTTTGTCAAACTTTGATGCATTATCTTCAAGCCATGAAATAATGTCCTCATCTATTAAGATAGCATTGACATTTTCATAATCCTTTACAGAATCTTCATAAGACCTGTTTATAACCAAATCAATACTGTAATCCTTTAAATCATTTACCAAGTCAAAAACCAATGCTTCGGCTTCAGAGATTATGCTTTTGTCTTTTTCACCAGAAGCCGTAAAATACTCAAATACTAAAATTGAATCATTTTCTTTTGTCATAACTAATCATCATACCATTTAAATTTAATTTATCATTAGGAAATCTCATCTTTTCTCCATCAAATACCATGTGAATCAATGCATTTTCTTTAATTTCAAATTCATTTACACTGATATCATTATTTATTTTTGCCATTTTTCTTGTAAATGAATCCATAATATTTTCAGGAGCCTTGATGTCAAGTAATCCATCATCATAATATTTTTCTATTGCATCAACCGTTAATTTTGCCGCATCTCCTTGACCATAAGGATTTTGTGCATTTTTCATTTTATCTGCAAAATCTTCATCATCCAATATCCTTCTAGCATTTTCCAATATGGCTTCTTTATCAGAGCCGACAAGGATATTTCCACCGGCAGTTACGGTTTCCGGTCTTTCTGTATTATACCTTAAAGTTAAAGCAGGAACATTTAATGTTATTGCTTCTTCTTGAAGACCTCCAGAATCTGTTAAAATTAAAGTTGATTTGGAAGTTAAAAGCAAGAAATCAAGATATCCTAAAGGTTTAATTATGTGAACATGGCTTAAATCATTTAATTCATCGAACAAACCAAATATTTTAAGCGTATTTTTAGTTCTCGGATGAATTGGGAAAATTATATTCATATCATCCAACTCCCTTAAAGCTTCGATGATATTTGTTACTCTTTGTTTGTCGTCTACATTTTCCGCCCTATGCATTGTTAATGTTAGAATATTATCCATATTTTCTATATCCAACTCTTTGAGTGATTCTTCTTCAAAACCTCTTTTTTGAGCTATTTCCAAATGTCTGAAACAGGCATCGACAACAGTATTTCCTGTAATAAACAGATTTTTATGAGAAAAACCTTCGGCCAAAAGATTAATTGCAGATTCTTCAGTCGGAATGAAATACATTACTGAACAAACGTCAGCAGCCCTACGGTTAATTTCTTCAGGCATTGTCATGTCAAATGATCTAAGACCCGCTTCAACATGACCAACGGCAATATGTAATTTAGAAGCAACTAACGCACCGGCCAAAACTGCATTTGTATCTCCCTGAACAAGTACGATATCTGGGTTTTCATCTAAAAGAATCTCTTCTATGCCCTTCATCATCAAACCTGTTTGTTTTCCATGAGTTCCAGAGCCAACATGAATATTGTAATCAGGAGTTGGAATTTCCAAATCCTTAAAAAAGGCATCTGACATTTCTTCATCATAATGTTGGCCAGTATGTAAAACAACTTGATTAATTCCTCTTTTGGAGATTTCATCAATGATAGGGGCCATTTTAATAATTTCGGGCCGAGTTCCTAAAATAGTTGCTATCTTCATAATATCACTAAATATAATATATTTGTTAATAGTTTAAAATTTTTATGGAATTATAATCTTTTAGAAAAAATTAGGAAAAAATGAATTTTCAAAATTTAGAGAAACTATGATTAAAAAATAAAAATTATTTTAAAAAAAATAAAAAAAAACATCTAATTTAGTCAGAAATTACTTAATTTTCTGCAACGAATAATTGTCCTGCAGTTGTATTGAATGCTACTCCAGTTATCTTCAAATCATCTGGTGAGCCACCAGTTAACTTATAATTTTGTTTAGTGTTTTTGATATGCAATGTGTCACCGTCTATTTTAGCATCAGCAACACCATCATAAGTCCATAAAGTAATTTTTATTGAATTACCACAAGTCATATTAAGAATATGTGTTGTATTCTTATCCTCAATAGCTTTATTTAATGAGTCTTTATCTTGTGCAGACAAAGCGGAAATGTCAACATCAATATCTGATGTGAACTTAAGGTTTCCTGTTGACTGGTCATAAGAAGTTACGTCTATAGTACTGTGGGTAATCTCGCCAATATTTATCGGTGCTAAACTAGCACTTACTACACTTAAACCAACGCAAAGTGTTACTAAAATTAATCCAATCCCTAAAATTTTTTTAAAGTTCATTTAATCACCTTTTTATGTGACTTAAATTAGATGTACTGTAAGTAATACTTTGTTTTTAGTATTATATAAAGAAATCATTAAAAATAGAAAAAAATTTTAGAATATGATTATAATAATATTATTTTGTAAAATATTTATTACTTAAATCAAATCATTTAAACTCTTTACCATCGATTCGCGAATTGCATATCTTTTTTGTAAATCGCTTAGAGAATCAACCAAAACCCGCCTAAATCGCTCACAGGCATAATCATCATATGTAAATTTAATTCCATCATACTGAATGTCCATTAAAATCAAATATTCCGCTTCCATTACTTTAATATATGCTCTTGGTTCATCTTCAGCAGGATTTAACAAGCGTTCCACTTCGTCCAAGTCCATCTTCCCAATAGCCACATCTACAAAAACCCTCATCATTTTTCTTACCATATTCCATAAGAAAGACTCTCCATAAATATCAACAAAAATCGGCGAAATTGTATCATGCAAATTTGGGAATTCCTTTTTGTGGTAATCATCCAGATTTACTTTTGTGACTTTAATATCATCGATTGTTCTTGTAGTAGTCTTTTGAAATCTTTTAGTAAAATTAGTGAAGTTATGAGTTCCTTTAAACAGTTCTGCAACTTCATTAAGTTTATCAACATCCAAATCTTGAAACAACATATACCGATATTGCCTCATTTGAGCATATCTTGGCTTGAACGCATATCGAACAGGAGCACTGGCTAAAATTTGAATATCGTCAGGCAAGGAATTGTTGATTTCATTGACACGAACCTCTTTTTCTGATTGAAAGCTGATTACATTGCCTAAACTGTGAACACCCGCATCAGTTCTGCCAGCTATTCTGAATCTGGACTTTTTCAAATCATCAATGTAGTCGAGTTTGCGTAAATGGTATATCAATTCCTCTTCAACAGTCCTTAATTTGGGCTGTCTTTGAAAACCGTGAAAATTAGTTCCAATATATCCAATTTTTAGTGCTGTCCTCTTCATTGATATAATATTAAGCACAATATAAAATAAGTTTTTAGGAAATCAATCCCTAAAATTAAAATAGATTTTTTACCATATGATTGGTTTCATCATAGTCATCTTCTTCGACAGTTATTTCATAACCGCAAGATTTCCAAAATGCAGGTGCGGCTTCAAGATATCTGTGAGTATGCAAATATATTCTAACATAACCTTTTTCACGCGCAAAGTCTTCCATAGAAGTTACAAGTCTGCGTGCCAGTCCATGTCTCCTATACTCTTCATCAACCATCAACCTCCAAATGCTTGCAGTATCTTCTTTTGTGTATACTCCTTTGAAAAATTCGTAATCCCTGTCATATGCCCTTAATGCTGCTGTTGCAACTATCGTATCATCATCATAAGCTACAAAAAATGTATTGTTAGGAGGTGAAATATAATATTCTTTAATCCCTTCAATATCATAATGAAATTCTGGTGTAGGACCAATATCATAGACCTTTTTGATTTGACCATATAAAAAATCTTTCGCTTCTTCAATCTCTAAAGGATTATCGCTAAGTTCCTTAATTGTAAAATTCATAATATCACTTAAAAAAAAATAATAGAGAAATTTTTTAAATTTCTCTTATTCTTGCGCGGTTTCAGGATTGAGTAATTTTTCGACATTTTCACCGATGAAATCAAATAGCAATACAACAATTAATAATGACATACCCGGGTAAAATGCCAGCCACCAATATCCTGAGGATAAGTAGTGCATAGATTCTGATAAGATTACACCAATAGCAGGTTCATGAGGAGGTAAACCGAATCCTAAAAATGTAATCGCTGCTTCGTGCATAATTGCATGAGGGAACATTAAGATTACACCTACAATAATCTGTGAAACAATTAATGGAAGAATATGTTTTGTAGCAATCCACATTTTTGATCTACCAAGATTTTCTGCTAAGCTAATGTATTCTTTGGTTCTGATTTCTTTTACTTCAGATCTTAAAACCCTTGCAAGGGGAGTCCAATGTGTTAGTCCAACACCCATAATTACACCGAATACTCCACCACCAAACATGATGGAAACCAGAATGATTAAAAGAATGTGAGGTATTGAACCGAATAAGTCTATGATTCCAGCAACACATTCGTCAGCAAATTTATTGAAACTTGAGAATAACCCTAAGGTTATTGAAATAAAAGTACTTACAACAGATGCAATGAAACCTACCATAATACTTAATCCAAGACCTGCAATAGTTCGTTGAAACATATCTCTTCCCATCCAATCAGTGCCGAAAAGATGTTCTAAAGAAGGCATTTGGTTAGCATCAACAAAACTTGTTGGTATGTCTTTAATAAAATAACCTGAAATAAATATTGATACAATAACTAAAGTGGAAAGAGCAATAATGACCAAAGTTTTTGTTCTGAGATTTGCAGGATATAGAAACCACTGCTTTTTATCATCAGTTTCTCTTTTCTTAATCATTAAATTCACTCTCCTTAATTCTTGGATCAATCAAGTAATAAGATAAATCCGCAAGTAAGTTACCGACAAATACAAATATTGCACTAAATATCACAATTCCTAAAAATAGTGGAACATCACTGTTAAGGCCTGCTGCCACTGCAGTCTGCCCGATACCAGGATATGAGAATACCTGTTCTACAAGAACAGCCCCCCCAAATAATTCGCTGAAAGATAAGAATTGTAAAGTTACTGCAGGTAACAGAATATTTCTTAATCCATGATTTTTTACTAAATCCCAACCTTTTTCACCTCTAGATTTTGCAAACAATACATAATCAGAAGATAAAACTTGGATTAATTCATTACGTGTATACATTGCAATTGGTGCTAAACCTACAAGGCTCAATGTTAGTGCCGGCAAGACCAGTCTTGACGCCCATTCCATGAATGTTGCATCGGTACTTTTTACACCAATTGGAACACCAAAACCTATTGGGAACCAACCTAAATAAACAGCAAATACCATTAATACAAGCATTCCCACCCAAAAAGATGGTGCAGATTGAATTG
The DNA here is from genome assembly GCA_904501935.1 of uncultured Methanobrevibacter sp. Taxonomy (GTDB): domain Archaea; phylum Methanobacteriota; class Methanobacteria; order Methanobacteriales; family Methanobacteriaceae; genus Methanocatella. The sequence continues at coordinate 12,220 of CAJGDA010000020.1, forward strand.
CATAACAGTAAACTTTAACTGCTTTATCAATCCAGGACCCTTTATTTTTACCAGCTACAACACCCATTGCAAAACCAATGAGTCCACTAAATATCCATGAAATGGCCATTAATACCATTGATGCAGAAGCTTTATCAATTATAATATCAATAACTGGTGCACGATATATTAAAGATGTTCCTAAATCAAAATGTATTAAATCCATTAACCAATGGAAAATTTTTGTAGGCAATGGAACATTAGTACCAAAATAATTTTGAAGAATCTGCCTTTGTGCTTCTGATACTGCAGCTTGCCTTAAATAAGCATTAACCGGATCAATAGGGGATAAATCTATTAATATGAAACTAAAAATTGAAACAACAATCATTAATACTATAAAACGTACTAATTTGTAACCAAAAAATTTTAATAATTGATTTTTATTCAAGTAAATAAACCCCCTTAACAATTTTTAAAAAAAAATAAAAAAGGAAAAAAGATATTTAATTAAGCTGTGGAATTGGTTCTAGTCCAATCACAGATGTTAATCAATATATCGTTTCCTAAGCCATCAGGTTGTTTACCAATGTCTATTCCATTTTTAATGAAATAGTTGTAGTCATAGTTTACAAGCCATGCAAATGGAGCATCACCAGCAGGACCCCAACCTCCGCCATTAACGAGAGCTGATTGAGACCATAATGTGTTAGCTGCTTTTAAATCACTTGAATGCATTGCATCATCCATTAATTTGTCTGAAGCGGTGTTGTTATATAAACCTGGGTTCATGTAGAATCCATCAGCTTCTTTACTGTGATATTGTTGATAGATAGATTTATATGGATCTGGAGAAGTTTGTTGCATTACTGCAGCTGAAGCGTACATATTATTATAAATAGTGTCCCAGTCAGCACCGACTAATTTAACTTCAATTCCAAGTTCTTTTGCTTGTTCAGCGAATACAGTTGCTAGAGATTGTCTGTCAAGGTAATCTGGTGGATAGTATAAATCAAATGATGCTTTTAATCCATCTTTTTCGACAATTCCATCGCCATCTTTGTCTTCCCATCCGCCATCTTTTAAGATTTGTTTAGCTTTATTAACATCACCATCTTGAACTTTAGCATCAGGGTTTGCGTAATCTCTTGTATCTACACTGGTAAATTCAGGAGTAGCATGTCCTGAGAATATCTCGTCACACATTGTTTGACGGTTAACACCGACATTTAATGCTTCTCTGATTGCTTTATCAGCAGTTACATTATTACCTATTTTGACTGTTCCATTCCATGTCTCACCAGTATCATTTTGATATGGGAAGGATATACCTTGTGCCCTACCAGCGGATTTTTCTACAAATTGGTATCCATCAACAGTTTGATTTAATGCAGAAGTTGCTACAGGAACTACATCCACATCACCAGATTTAGCTAATTCTAACCAGGTTGCTTCTTCAGGGAATAATAAGGTAATTTGAGTAAAGAATGGTTTTTTATCATAATAGTTATCATTGATTTTGAATATTGCTTGTTGACCTTTATCCCAGTGGTCTAATACATAAGGTCCAGTACCAATTGGGTTGGAACCATAACTTTCATTGTTATAGGAATCAGATGGTACAATACCAACATATCTTAAATCATAAATGAATGTTGATCTAGGTTCAACCAAAGTAAATTCGACAGTTTTGTTATCCTTAGCTTCGATTTTTTCAATATTTGTTAAGTCTAACTCAGATTCAGTACTTTTTGCAGTATTAAATGTGAATGCAACATCTTCTGCATCAAAAGTAGAGTTGTCTGAGAATTTGACATCATCTCTTACATTTACAGTCCATTTTTTTCCATCACTACTAATTGAATAATTTGTAGCAAGATCCGGAACTATTTCACCACTGCTATTTGTTTTAAATAAACAGCTTTGTACTAACGGATTATAATTTTGGTGTCCACAACCCCAACCAACGAGAGGGCTGAAACCTGCTTCAGGTTCTTTAATGTTACTGTGTGCGGCAACAGTTAAATGAGTAGGGTCATCATCGTGATTTCCTCCCATCAATGCCATAGCAGCTCCAACAATAACAAGAATTGCAGCAACAGCACCAATAATCATCATTGTTTTTTTATCCATAACTTTTCACCATTATCCATAATTCATATTAAAATAGGAGTATTACTTTTTTTATAAAAAATACTTAATTAGTAATACTTATTAAAATTATTTTAATATTTAATAATACTTTATAAAGATATATATAAAAATATATTTATTACTTATAAAATTTGATTGATAAATTTAAAGTTTAAAAAAACAAATATTGAATAATGAACATCATCCAATATCTCGAACATGACATATACAAATTATTAAAAATTAAAAACAAAAGTAATACAAATGAAAAATCATAATATGATTGAAAGTTAATACTTACTTAAATTTTAAATAATATCAACATTAAATTATCGCTTATGTCTCTATCTCTTAAACTTAAAAAATTTTTATTAGATAACGGCGCAACGGAAGCAGGTTTTGCTGACATCACAAATTTTACACCAAAACCTGGATTAAATACTGGCGTTGTCTTTTATATAACCTATCCCAAAGAGATTATAAGGAATATGCAAAATGCGCCAACCAAAGAGTATCTTGAAGAATTAATTAGTTTAAATTCCCGATTGGATGCTCTCGGTATGAAATGTGAAGAATTATTAATGGATGAAGGATATGATGCATATGCTCAAACTAAAAAGAGATTGGGAACTGATTTTGGAGAGTTTAACTCTTTTGAATTGCCTCACAAAACCATTGCCACACGTGCAGGGCTTGGGTGGATTGGAAAATCTGCCTTATTTACAACAAAATACTACGGATCAGCATTGAGAATGTCATCAGTCTTAACAGATGCCCCCCTAGAACTTGGAAACCCCATACTAAAATCAAGATGTGGAAAATGTATGGATTGCAGAGATGCATGTCCCGGAGGAGCAATAAGCGGGATAGAATGGAACTACAAGCTTAAGAGAAATGACTTTTATGATGATAAGAAATGTGAAAAATACGCCCTACAGGTTTCTGAAGAAAATTTGGGAAAAGCAGATACCGTATGTGGAAAATGCATTTACGCTTGTCCCCACACACAAAAATATATTAAAAAATTATAATTTTACAGCATATGAAAAATCATTAGTTAAAGGATTGATATCTAATCCTTGAATTTGCTTATCCATATGAACTGTTTCCAGCACGTCATTTGAATCAAGAGCCACAACAAACCCCATTTTTGACCAGAATTCAATAGCCCCATCTAAATTTTTATGTGTGTGAAGATAAATTTCATTATATCCTACTTGATTTGCAAAGTTTTCAGCTATACTAAACATTTTTGAAGCAAGGCCACAGCGTCTGCATCTCCTATCAACAAACAGCCTCCAGATACTTGAAGTTGAATCTTCGGAGTATAAATGCCTAAATTCTGGGAAATCTTTATCATAAGCTCTAATACCTATTGTTGCTATGATTTCACCAGTTTTTTCAAGATAAGCAACGAAAAAATTGTTTCTTTCTGGATTAATATAATATTCTTCCATTTTTACAATATCCTGGTGCCATTCAGGAACATAATCATAACCAAACTCTTTTTTTATCATCTCAAATAAAAATTCTTGAACATTCTTAATATCCACTGAATCATTTGTTAATTCCCTAATAATCACATTCATTTTTAACACCAGTTGAAAGTATTACTTTTTATATCTATTTTATCTACATAGTAATACTTTTTAATAAATTTTGAATAACTTTAATATTAATAAAGTACAGATTAATATATATAATTTATCATTTGATTATGCCAAATTGATTCAAGGTGATTTAATGGAAAAGTTATTAGATGTAGAAAATGTTTCTATTTCATTTATTCAATATACTCAAGGTTTAAATCAAAGAGACCTCAAAGTTATCACCGATTTAACCTTAGATATATCAGAAGGTGAAATATTGGCTGTATTAGGTTCAAGCGGATCAGGAAAGAGTCTTCTTGCACATGCAATATTCGGAATCCTACCGGAAAACGCAAACCTAAACGGAAAAATCAAATACAAAGGAAAAGAACTAACACAAAAAGACAAAGAAGAAATCAGAGGA